>NZ_JADYXF010000015.1:0-99751 GCF_015864385.1 Pseudoalteromonas sp. SWXJZ94C | reverse complement strand
AAAGGCTGAAACCAGTTTTAGTAAAGGTATGCCAGCAAAGCAGAAGAAAGCGATGCGCAGTACAGCTTATCTTGAAAAGGTATTGAATTTATAGTGTTTTTTCATGCTCTTGCCCTGGCCACAGATGCTGTATGGCCTTCAAAAACCACTTACAAATATGCAAACGTAAATGGTAAAAAAATATTTTATCGAGAAGCAGGCAAGCAACATGAGCAAACAATTGTACTTTTACATGGTTATCCGTCGTCATCACATAGCTACCGTGAGCTTATTCCGCTTTTATCTGGGCGTTATCATGTGATAGCACCTGATTATTTAGGCTCAGGTTATAGCGACCGCCCAAACCCAGAAACTCAAAAATATACTTTTGAATTACTAGCTCAATACGTTGAAGGGTTACTCACAACGCTTAAAGTAAAGCGCTACAGCCTATATATACAAGACTTTGGAGCGCCCGTAGGCTTTAGAATGCTGTTAAATAATCCTAATAAACTTGATGCACTTATTGTACAAAATGGTAATGCGTATTTAGAGGGGCTAACCCTACCGAGGCAAGCATTTTTTAAAGCCGCGAATGAAGATAGTTCGAAAGCTCAGCAAGATAAAATTTATTCGTTCACGTCTGAACAAGCCATTATTAATAAGCAGTATTTACGAGACGTACAAAGTAACCCAGAAGTGATGAGCCCAGATAGCTGGACGCACGATCTTCACTTTTTACAAACCAAAGCCGATAGAGTAATTCAAGTGCAATTGCTACAAGATTACTACAACAACCTTCTCGACTATCCAAAGTGGCAAGCTTATTTACGCAAGTACCAACCACCAACGTTAATTGTATGGGGTAAAAACGACCCAGCATTCATAGCCGAAGGCGCTAAAGCATACTTAAAAGATGTACCGAACGCTGAACTCTATTTACTCGATTCAGGGCACTTTAGCGTTGAAGAAAAACCAGTAGAAATTGCAAAGTACATTATCGACTTTATGAATAAGCTAGCTCAATAGTAAGCCTTTTATTTTGGTTTAGTATTTATAGCGAACATAAAAAAACGCTGAGGGTATAAACCATCAGCGCTTTATTAAGCTCAAGCTAAATCCACAAAAATCACATTTAATATGGATAAGTTATACTTTTATGTATTTAACCTTCTTCTTCAATAAGCGACTCTAGTAGGTCGTGTATTTCAGCTTTAAGCTCTTTGTCTTCAATTTTATTGGCGCTGACTTTAGCATTTTGAAGGTTTTTAATAGCTTCATCTTTTTGGCCAAGCTCAAGCTGTAATGTAGCCATTGAAAAAGAAACCGACGACATGTGATCTTTGTTATTAATCGCAATCGACTTTTCTAATGCTTTTTCGTAAGTAGTAATTGCCTCTTCTAACTCTTCGGTAAAATCAGCTAAAGTTTCCCATTGTACAGGGTGATCTTTTGAGGTGTTTTCGTTTTCAATACAAATAGCTTTTAATTGAGCAAATAACGACTCAAACTTTTCACGGTTATTTTTGTTAGCCGCCGCCATTAAATCTTCTGCTAGATCATGTACCGCTTTATATACTTTTGTATTCATCATCACTGGTTATCCTTTAATGCAGCTAAACTCATTTACTCACTCAATTTAGCTAAAATGTATCATTACAGTCATTATAAAACGTATTTAAACAACTGATTTATTTAATTTGGTGTATAGCGTAATAATACATTAATAATGAACATCGCGTAGGCGTTAAACACTCTGAGATTAAACTTTATCGCAATTACTCTTGGTAAACTTACACGCTGAATAAACTTGCAACCCAATCCAACGTAAAAATGGTCGTAAAGACTTTAAGTGCAATGACAACTAAAAATAATAGGATGATTGCCGCTTTGGCTTTGCTACTTTTAAGATTGTTCCAATACAATAGCTTTGCATTAAATTCTGTTTTTAACTTAGTGACAGCCTCCTTCATAATAACGCCCTGCTTAGGTATCTGCGCTCAGCAACATTTAACAATCACACAGTTGCTCAAGCGGGGTTTGTAATATTTTTCGCTACCTTTAGAGTAAACCATTAAATAAAGCCTGTACTATATAAAATGTAACAAAGGGTTTTAACTTAAGTTATTGTATCTAACTATTGTTTACACACCCAAAAATTAAAGGATGGGTAAATTCAGTAGAGCGTTAATAATAAATTTGGTGCTACACTAATAACTAACTTAAACTCGTTAACAGCCAACCAAATTAGCAAATTATGAAAGAATGCAACCAGTGTGGTAAATGCTGTATTAAATATGGCGGCGGCGATTTAAGCGCAACGAAAGAGGAAATAGATTTATGGGAGCTCTTTAACCCCGAAATTTATGAATACGTTAAAAACAACGAAATTTGGTTTGACCCAAAAACAGGCTTAAGACTTCAAGTGTGCCCATTTTTAGAAATTGCGCCTAAAAAAGATCCTCTCGCTAAAAATATGTATACCTGCAGTATTTACCTCGACCGCCCAGAGGACTGTCGCCACTACCCAAGCCTCATTCCTGAAATGATCAGAGACGAATGCGAAATGATTGAACCTATCGACATAAAAAATCAAACCAGGGCTCAACATAAACTAGATATACTTATGATTGATAGTCGGTAACTCTCTTTTAAACTGCAACAGGTTATTGGTTATTTTTTTATTTTTAAATAAGAGTAAACGTGTATACCAACAACCTATAGCCACAACAATAGAGCCAAAGCAAATTACAAATAAGGGTATTATAGGCTCATTCCATCCCATTGGAATAATTATAATAAATGGAGTTACACTCGCTAAAAGAACCATAGGTAAATTAAAAACATTAAATTTTTTTAATAAAATTGATATTGGTACCCCATAAACAAGTAGTGCGGGATAAACATAAAATAAGCTTCCGCCAACCATTAAGGCATCTGTTTTCTTTTCGGCCAATAGCACAAGTAAATATAATACACATAAAGATCAATCACTAATGCATACGAATTATGCCATCTATTTTTAAAATTTAATAAGACTTCTGTGATAATTAAAGATTGTCTATGAATTTAAAAAGCGGACGAATAACAACTAAGGCCACTAATAATTAGTGACCTTGCTTTTTATATCATAACAAATAGTTAGTTTTTTAAATTAAATATCATCACTGTACTCAAACGCTTGGAGCGTCACGCTGCTAACAAATCCGCCATCATCAGGATATGTAACTAATATTGTATTATTGGTTTTTAACAGCTCGTTTGGTACTTCGATTTCTAGCATACTAAATACTTGTGGGCGAAATACTTGCTCATCACCGGCATAATCGGTTGGTACAGTAACTAAAGTGTCATTTACTTTAACGATAGGTTGTTGAGCTAAATCATGCTCTCTACCAAAACTTAAACGCAATATACCTTTACCATATTCACTTATTTTTACATCGTTAATGTTAAATTTAAGCGCTGTATTGGCTTTAATTGCCTGTTTGTAGGTTGTTGCATAGTATTTATGCTCGTCAGACTCAGCAATAATTTTTATATTGTCGCTGAACGTATATTCAATAATTACTGTGGCTTCTGCGCCTATGTTAATGCTTTTTGGTAACTCATTTTTTACACCAATATTTTGTGATGTTGTTGTAAGTGTTGGCTCACCATTAGCAAAGTGCAAGTGCTTAATTTTAATGTTATTAATCGGATTGCTTGGTAGCTCTGTTAAATTTAGCAAGGCGCTATTAGCACTTGTTTCTAAATTACTGATAATTACATATGCTTTGTTATTGTTTACATAACTATCTACTAGTAAGTCGGCTTCGTTTGATTCAGTATTAACACGTGTGCCATTTACATCTGACCACAATTGATAAAATTTAATAATGTCGGTGAATACATATTCATCGCCTGTTTCACCTGTTTTTTCGTCATTGTGGCGTAGTAAGCGCCAAGCATAATCGCGTCCCTCATTACCACTCCACTCTGCTTTTGCTAAACTAAATGGAATGGCTTTAAGTATGAGATTCGGTTTAGCCATAAATTGCATCATCATAGGGCTAAACGATTTCATAGTTTGCCAGTCATTTATTGCAGTCCATGGCGTTGCTTCTGTTTTATGGTCACGCCCGCCGTATTCCGAAATCATGAAAGGTTTTACCTTACCTAGTTTAAGCTTTTCGTATTGCTCCATCATATCCATAGTGGCTTCTATACGGGCTCCTTTAAAGTTAGCAACGCCTTTATCGCGGTTTAAGTAGCCAAAGTCATAAAGGTGAATCGAAAAATAATCCATGTATTCACCGCTGGTATCTAAAAATAGCTTCATTCGCTCATCCCAACGATTGAAATTGTTATCGTCAAACCATGGAAAGGCAGTGGTGTACCCACCAATCTTAATACTTGTATTAACTTTTCGTATGCCTTGGGCTACTTCGTTATGAAAAATAAATGTATCGATAGGCTTACCGTGATGTACATCAACAAGTTCGTAAAGTGGCTCATTAAGTATTTCAAGGTATTGTGGGCGTGCTGGGCCTTTGTTCGGTCCTTGGTTGTCATTTCGATAAAATTCATTTACAAAATGTCCCATGTATTGACCCACGGCATCGGTATTAGCAAAGCTCCATTCGCCTTTGCCTTTATGATTACCAATCCAAAACTGATTAATTTGCCCGCCTATCATTACATGGGCTCTATTGTCGTATTTATGAAGCTTCGACAACGTTTTACCATAATAATCTTCGCGAGCAGTTTTGCCATAAGCAGCGATACTCTCAGGGCTTGCGTACCCTAGATTATTTGGGTTTTGCTCAACTTGAGTCGCGTAATACGGCATAGAACCGTTATCACGACCAAAGTACACATCAAGGTCGTTAAGTAAGTAGTCGAGCTTATCTTCTTCCCCCTTCCAATCGGTTGTTGTTAGCATCGAGTGCATAACAATATATTTGCTTCTATCAAAGGTTGATAGGCCGTCAATACTTCGCTTTACGTTTAAATTTACGGATACTTCTGGCTGTGCGACTAAATTGCTTGATGCAGTACATGCAAATGCAATTAAAAGTGAGCTAATGACTTTCATGGGTTATTTCCTTATTTTAATTGTGTGTGAGTTTTGCTTTCTAATTGAGCAAAAAAGATCATAGTTTTAGCTACATGTTCGTGCCAATACTCCCAGCAATGGGTGCCTGCAAAAATATCGAACGTATGAGGAACATTTTTATCAACTAGCTTTTTTGCAAGCGCAGTATTAGCACTAAAAAGTACATCGTCTTTTCCGCAATCAAATCGCAGTGGCGGTAATGTCTTTTTATTCGCGCTCAATGTTTTAAACACGTCGCCTTTGTACTTATCAGTGGTTTTTTTTAGTGGCTTTAGAGTGTGTTCATCAACAAAGTGATTAAAGTCGTCAAGCTCAGTAATTGATGAATGCGCTGATATACCGCTAAAAATAGTTGGATGCTTTGCACCTAAACATAATGCTCCATACCCTCCCATTGAAAGGCCCGTAATATAAATATTTGATGAGCTCGAGCACATTGGTTGAGTTTGAATAACAGCGCTAATCACATCATCAACTATCCATGCTTCATAATCTGCATTTTTAAGTGGCAAATACCCGCTGCCCTCGGCGTGCGCGCCATCTGATGGCATCACTAATACAAACTCGTTAAGGCCACTGCTACGAAGCTGCTGATACACTTTATGTACGCCCCCTAGCTGGCTCCACACCCAGTGGCTACCATACACACCATGCAGTAATACAATTATAGGTACATTTTTATTACTGGTTGCTTCTTGGTAAATGCTTATATCACCTCGCCCTTTTAAGTGGCTGCTATACGCGGTTAGCGTTACAAAGTTATCAGCGGTGTAGCTGCTATTTGATATTTCTAAACGATGAATTGCCATTTTATACTCCTTTAATCATCAAACACGACGACACCTTTAGCGATACGCCCTGCTAGCATGTCGTCAAAGCCTGTTTGTAACTCATCTAACGAGTAAGTTTTTGTGACTAGCTCATCGAGCTTGAGCTTTTTTGCGTCATAAAGGTCTAGTATTTGAGCAAAGTCGCGCTTAGGATTACATTGCCCGTAGAGCGGATTTATATAAATTTTATCCCACTCAAATAGTTCGCAATCAAAATCTATTTTTTGCTCAATGCCACTCACTTGTACCGCAACTCCCGCGCTGCGTATTAATGCTAATGGCGCTGAACCAAGTGCCGGCACTGCTGTACACTCAAAGGCATAATCGGCTCCGCGACTATTTGTTAGCGCTTTAACTTCGTTTATCATGTGAACTAAATCAGGGTCATACTTTTTAGCAAGTACGGTATGTGTAGCACCAAATGCTTTAGCTTGTGTTAATCGCTCCGGTGACAAATCAATTGCTATTATTTTAGCGGCGCCTGAAATTGCAGCCCCTTGTATTGCATTTAGTCCTACGCCTCCACAGCCTAATACGGCCACTGAAGAACCTGCTTTTACTTTAGCTGCATTAACTACTGATCCGTAACCGGTCATTACGCCGCAACCAACAATACTTGCACTTGGAAAAGGAATGTCACTGTGTATTTTTATAACTGCAGCAGCCTTAACGACGGTGTATTCGCTCATCGTACCTAAATGAAATGAGCGCTCTAAGCTATTGCCATTATGCTCACACGCTTGTTTACCTGCGTGTCCGCATAAACCATTGCCAGTTACGGGGCTATTTACTTCACAAATGTGTAAATTACCCTCTTGGCACTGGAAACACTCACCACACGGAATTGCCCAATTTAGTATTACTTTATCGCCGATAGTAAATTCCGTTATACCTTCGCCCAACTCAACAACGGTTCCTGCGCCTTCATGACCAATGATAAATTTTTTATTCCACGTTTTAATTGAATCCCAATCTGTATGACAAATACCTGAGGCTTTTATTTTAATTTTTACTTCGCCAGCACTTGGTTTTCCGACATTAACGGTATCGAAGAAAAAACCGCCTTTTCCATCTGCAATTGCAGCTTTTGCCTTGTACATGTAGACTCCTAAGTCTCTAAATATAAGTATTATGTTATGAAGCAACCGACAATTTACTGTGAACCGTTTTGTATAAAAGACGGTTACGATTTCGAAATTCATCATGTAAGTTATCTTCAGCACGATAGCTATTCATGTTTTATGCACTTTCATCAGGTGCATGAATTTATATTTTTTGAACAAATTGACGGCACTTATTTTTATCATCAAGGTGAATCGATTCTTTCTGATTTTGAGGCCGTTTTTACACCCGCTATGGAAACCCACGACTTTGCTTTAAATCCGCGCCCTAAATCTTGGTATATTGTGCAATTTATGCCTGAACGCCTTAATAATCAGGCCTTACAAGAATTTATAGAATTACTAAAAACTGGTTTGCATTTAAGCTTTAGCATTGAAATACAAAAAAGGATTCATAAGTTGCTCGCTTGGATGCTTAGCGAATTTAACGAAAATCCTAAAAGTAAAACCTGTGCTCAACTGTTTGATAGCTTAATCACTATGGTGTGCGAATATGGTAAAAGCAGTTTATCTAAGCAGCAAACGTCATTAAGTAGCTCAGCAAGTTTTAAAAAGCTTGCTCCGGTAATTAATGAGCTTAAAACAAATAACGGCCTTAACCTGTCACTTGAGCAAGCCGCAGCCCTTTGCCATTTATCACCTTCGTATTTTTCAAGGGTATTTAAAAAGCACTTTAGAGTGCCTTATTCCGACTACCTGATTCAGCACAAGTTATATAATGCCGCACGGTTACTCGGGCAAAGTAATGTTTCGGTGACTGATATATCTTACGATTTAAGCTTTTCTAGCCCGTCGTATTTTATTAAGCAGTTTAAACATCACTTTAAAGTGACTCCGCATCAGTATCGACAGCAGTTACGCCTGAAATAACTGAGGTTTTGCAAGTGCTATAGTCAAATTGTTCAATACCTGTTTGTTTACCTTTAAACCTTGCTTAATAGCCTGTGTGCCAAGTACATAGGCCTTTGCATAATTAACAGCTTCCACACAAAGCAGTGTGTCGTTATTAAAGTACCAAAGTGAAAATTGACCGGGAGCTTCTTGGCGCTTAATAATCTCGTTATAGCCTTGTGATAAACCTACTATTTGTAATTTATATTCGTATTGATCTGACCAAAACCAAGGGAGTGCAGGAGCTGACGTATTATTTTTAGCTAAAAACTGCGCAGCAACTTTAGCTTGGTCAACTGCGTTTTGTACCGACTCGAGTCTGATCCAACGATTATAAATTTTATTAAAATGAATAGTGCAATCACCAATTGAGTAGATATCAGGGTGTGATGTTTGGCATACGTCATTTACTTTTATGCCTTGATCAACCACCAGCTCAGCATCTGTTGCAAGTTGTGTATTTAGCTTTACACCTACGCCCACTAAAATAAAATCGGCGGGATACTCACTCCCATCGCTGCATTGCACATAATGTTTATTGTGAATGTGCTTAATTTGTACAATATCTTTTGCTGTTTGCAGGTCTACCCCCTTCGTTTTGTGTAAATCAGTTAAAAAGTTAGACATAGCAGATGATGTGACTCGCGATAGTATTTTTTCTTGTTTTTCGATAACCGTTACTTTAGCGCCAAGTGCTATAAAGGATGATGCCGATTCAAGGCCAATGTAACCACCACCTATGATGACAACATCTTTATCAACACTTGAATTCAATGCTGTTTTTATTGCCACTGCGTCTGTGTGTGTTCGCATCGCAAAATATTGAGGGTTGCCATATTCGTCAACTGTTTCACTAAGGCCTTTAATGGGGGGTATAAAGGGCGAGCAACCAGTCGCGATCACTAATTTATCAAAATCTAGTTGTTTATTATTTTTAAGAGTCACTGTTTTGTTTTGCTTGTTAATTGCAGTAACACGCTCACCTAAACATAAATCTATATGGCTATCTGTGTAGGATTTTTGCACCTTTAAAGGTATTGATTTTACCTCTAACGATTGCAGCGTTTTTTTAGACAGCGGTGGCCTGTGATATGGCAGTTCAGGATCGCTATCGAGTAACGTAATTTTACCCAGCCAACCTTGCTGGCGTAAGTTAAATGCAAAGTTAACGCCGCCATGGCTTGCACCAATAATAACAACGCTTTGCTGCAGTGAGTTTGGCTCTAATTGTGTGTTTTGCATAATGCTGTACCCGCTTTTAATTGGCTACTCTGAAGGTCATGCCATCAATATTTTCAGACACCTCAATTTGGCAACATAAACGGCTGTATTGCGTTACGTTATCGTCCAGCTCTAGCATGTCGCTTTCTATCTCATCGGGTTTACCTACTTTTTTAAAGTCATCCGGTGTTAAGTAAATATGACACGTTGCACACGAACATACACCGCCACAATCACCATCAATACCAGCAACACCATTTGCTGATGCCAGTTCCATTAGCGAGCCACTGTCGCCCTCTACTTCAACTGCATCGTTTTTTTTGGTTATAAATATTACTTTCGCCATCGTATTAATCCTCTACTTTTACTTGTTACTGTATTTATTTAACTATTTTCTACGGTGTTTTTATTTTGATTTAAAGCTAACGTGCAGACTGTTAAAGCCTACCTTTCTTGAAAACTCACCGAGTTTTTCAATATTTTCATCTGCTTTTATTGTCTCTATTTGAGCAACTTTATTAGCAAGTGATAACACTAGTTGACGTAGAATTTGGCGGGCATGCGTTGCGCCCAAACAATTGTGATGGCTAAAACCAAAACTAATATGCGGGTTAACTTTTCGATCGAAGTCGACATTGTTAGGGTTTTTGAATACCTTTTCATCGCGATTAGCCGACGCCCAACATAACGAAACTCGTGTGTCGGCTTTTATAGCGTGCTCACATACACTTGTGTCTTGCGTAGCGACACGGCCCATTTGCGTAAGCGGCGAAAAATAGCGAATTAGTTCTTCTACGGCCCTGTTTAATATTTCAGGCTCATCATCAATACGCTTTAAATCGCTGATGTTTTCGCTAAAGTAGGCAATAGAGTTTGTGATCGCGTTTATAACGGTGTCGCGCCCCCCTGCAAAGGTGAGGATCATCACACCTTTTACTTCTTCTTTACTCAGCTTTTTACCGTTCGCCTGTGAATTTAAAAGCACTGAATATAAATCATCACCCGGGATTGCAATGGCGTTTTCTATTTGCTCATCAATGTAGTTGTATAGAATATTGGCTTTATCGCCATCAAGGTCACTGTCTTCACTTCTAAATACATGAGTACCCCAATCTATCCATGTTTGTGCTTTATCCATTGAGGTATTAAGTAACAGCGTTAACGCTTTAGATTGAAGTGGTAAAGCAAATTGTGACACCACATCAAACGACTCTGCTTTAAAGGCGTTTTCAATAGTTTCATCAATAATGGTTTGTAAACGCGCTTGGTAACATTCATCTAATGGGCGTTTAAACCAAGGGTTTAATAATTCACGAAAGCCACCGTGCTGAGGAGGGTCTACTTCAAACGGAATTTGGCGTGTTTCACGTATTGCCACTTCTGATGGAATTACAATACGTCCAGGTTTAGCACCCGATTGAAAAACAGCACAATTATGCGCTGCTTTTCGTACATCTTTTAAGCCTAAGATCATATTTACAGGATCGTTTTGGTCATCCATTTGACCCATTCCTGTTACTTTTCGTTGCTGTGCAAACGCATCGGGAAACTCGCTAATACCAGTTACTTTTGACGTCATAATGAAACCTAATTTCTATTATTAATCTATTTTTGTTACACCATTTTAATCGCAACTTTATTATACAAATACACTGATTTTGCTTAAAAATGGTAATTTGATGCTCTTTATTGCTATTTTAAATATAAAAAAGCCAGCAATTAAAGCTGGCTTTTGACGGAGTTGTGAGAGCCCCTAACTAATTAATTTAAAATCTAGGTAATGAAGCTATTCTCGGTGTGAATTGCAACCAACAGTTTTACAGGAGACTAAGCAATTTGGGTTTGTGTAAAACAATCAATATTTGCAATGGCAATAACTATTTACCTTTATAAAAGCGTCCACAAAATCAGTACTCATAAATTAAAACTTATGACAAAGAGATTATCATTCATTCCTTGATAAATAATTTCTACACTGAATTTGTGGACACACAACAACTCTTTTCTTTTATTACTAATTTTTCTAGTTACGACTGTTTAATTAAATGTGTTCTCATTAGTTGAGGGTCAAATTCTACACCCGTCCCAATTATATCTGGCGCGCACGCTTGCCCATTTTCAAGCTTTAAAGGACGTGTTGTATATTCATCTATAGGGAATGAATGAACTTCTAAAAAACCAGCGTGAGGCTGAGATGCCAACAGTGATACATGTAGTTCATGCATGCCATGGCTACAAATAGGTAAATTATGGGTATATGCCATACTCGCTACATGTAACCACCCTGTTATGCCACCAATATTTGATGCATCTGGTTGTAAAAAACCTAATTTAGCTTGACTAATCGCATAGCCAAATTCGTGCAATGTATGCAAATTTTCACCCATTGCAAGCGGTATTGAAGTCGCTTGTGCTATGCGAGCAAAGCCTTTGTAATCATCAGGTATAGTCGGTTCTTCAAACCAGGTTATGTCGTATTTTTCAATTGATTTAGCAAAACGAATAGCTTGCTCAACAGTCATTGAGTAATTGGCATCTACCATAAGTATTTTATCTTTACCTATTAGCTCTCTTACTGCGGCTACACGTTCTATATCTTCTTTAAAGTTGGGTTTACCGACTTTAATTTTTACTGCATTAAAGCCACGATTTAAATAACCATCTATATTACTAAGCAGTTTTTCTTGGCTAAAGTTTAAATCTATTCCGCCTGCATAGCATTTTGTTTGGTCACTGCTACCACCCGCAACTTGCCATAATGGTGCATTTAAGCGCTTACACTTAATATCCCACAGCGCTATATCAACTGCTGAAATCGCAAAGCTAAGTAGTCCACCTCGGCCAACATAATGAAGATCCCACTGCAATTTGTCCCAAATTGCCATGATAGACATAGAATTTTGTCCAATTAGACCGGGCTTTATTTCATCGTTAAGGAGTGAATAAATTGCGCGACCACCTTTGCCGCCAGTGTAGGTATATCCCATCCCTTCATACCCGTCGTGAGTCATAATATGCACTGTAATAACTTCAAAGTGAGTGTGATCGCCATGCTTTGCATCACTTAACACTTCTGCTAGCGGAATTTGGTAATACTCGACTTTTACACTTTTGATTGTTTGTGATGATACTTTCATTAAGCCACCGAATTAGTTAACATGACACTGTTCATTGTTAACAATTTACAACAGGTATTTGTTGTTGTAAAGGTTATCTGTTTAATTAAGCGAAATTATCCGAAGGTCTGTTTATCTTTGAGAATTAAAATTTGTTCAAACTCGAGGCTATTTAATCGCAGCGTGAGATTTGTAACCTAGTGGGCTAAGTAAAAACCGAGCAAAGCTTCCGCGTCCTGCTCACGCCCCTTACCTTCATTCATGTAGGCAACAAAGAGTAAATAGCCCCTATCAAGCGTGCTTATAGGGGCTTTAATTTAACAATAGAATAACAAGACTATTTTAAATCAAGTGCCAACAGCTGTGTATGCGCTGTTATATAAACGCGGTTTTGTGATTGGTTAAACGTTAGATTAGCACTAATATTTGGCATTTCAATTTGAGCTAGTAGCTCAGCATTTTTATTAAATAACCATAACCCATTGGGACCTGTAGCAAATATAATCCCACTTTTATGTACCTTTAAACCATCTGGTAAGCCTTGGTCATGCTTAATTGCTGGTGGTAATTCATAAAATAAAGATTTACTTATCACTGCACCGCTGTCATTTAAATCATACTGATACCACGCAGGTTTATTAGCATTAGATGCCGCCACATATAACGTTTTATTATCAGCTGATAATGCGACCCCATTAGGATAAATAAGATCACGATCCAATAAGGTAAGTTCCCCTGTATTTTTAAGTGAATATACCCCCTGAAACTTAAGCTCTTTGCCTTCATCATCTAATTGATTAGGTAAACCATAGGGTGGATCACTAAAATAAAGCATGCCTTGGTCGTTAAAAACGCCATCGTTTGGGCTGTTAAACTTTTGTCCATTATAATGACTTACAATTTGTAGGTATTGTGGTTTAGGCGTGCTTAATGGCGTCTTCATTTTTGATATAACACGTGAGCGCGATTGCAAAAGCACAAGCTCATTTTGTTTATTTACAATTAAACCATTTGAATAGCCACTATGCGCTAAGTACAAACTTGCACCTTTACCTGGTGTATATTTATAAACCTGATGATTAGGTATATCAGAATATAATAAATATCCTCCTTGATTAACCCAAACCGGCCCCTCTAGCCAGTCATAACCCGAAGCGAGGGTTTTAACATGGCTATTTAAGTTAAGCACTTCAAGCGCTTGCTCATTAAATATTTTGTAGGGGCCTTGCTCGAATAAAAGTGTGTTACTTTGCTTAGCAGATACACCCAAACAGAAAACACACACAGCGCTTAGTATATATTTAATTTTTTGCATTATTATACCTGCGTTCATACAACGATTTATTCACGCTTTTAGCTGCATCTACAAGCGGTTTGTAAGGAATGTCCGTTACATTTACAAAGCCTACATTGTAGTTTTCACCATCGTATGCTCGCCCAGTTAGTGGAGAGTCTATGTATTGAAACCAATGCGCACCAACAAAATATGGGTTATCTATAACGCTATTCATATATTTTTTGTATTTAGTACCACGCTCTTGCTGAGATTGAGTGTGTATAAGGCCTGGGTTTAATAGCCCAGAATCAAGCGCACCATTATGAAATTCACCTATTATGCTTGGCATGTCTATATCAGATAAAAATGCCCAAAAATCTTCATTTAATCCCTCTCGGTAATAGTTGTAGCTCATCACATCTACATGCGCGGCAGCGGCGGCTCTTATTTCAGGCGTCATACCCCAGTCAGCAAAACGTGCTCCCATATTCAGCTGATTTGGAAGGTGTTTAGCTATAGCCGCGTCAACCACTGCAAAATACTGATTAGCATAATGAAATAACATCGCTGATAAATCGATATTAGTTTGCTCGTTAAACTGCGTGAGTGTCACGCCTGCAGCAAACTCATCCCATGAGGCAATACGTGTATTCCATGCTTTATTAAGTTTGCTAATTTGGCTGTACTTATTTTTCATTAAGGTAACAAATTGTGCTTTAGTCGGGCTATTTTGGGCGTTATTTTTAAGTGTATTAATAGCAATACCATAACGTGAGGCGTCAGAATTCATCATGCCCCAGCTTTTTTCGTTATCAATAAATACACCAACACACCAAGGACTGTTTTTAACTTGCTGGGCTACTTTTGCAAGCGTTACATCTGCGCGCTCAACGAATAATGGATCAAATGGGTCAGGTAATGGGCTCCAGTAGTCGTTACCACTGCTTACCGTTTTGAAATTACCAATGATCCACGCATTAGCAAAGTAAGGTAATTGGTTAGTATGGTAATAGTCTTCTTCTATCCAATTGCCAAAAGAAGTAAAGCCCCATGAAAGCATGCGTTTTACAGTGGTATTTTGCCACTGTTTCATTAAGTCGTTGTTGTTATGGGTTTGATATTTTCGCTCTAAATTAGCGCGATAAAAGCTAAACGTTTCACCTTTTTTAATTGCACCACTGTGAACTTCGCGTCTGTAGCCGTAATTATCTGCTAAAGGGTTATTTTGCTCGGGTAGCCAATTAAACATATCAGATCTTAGTGTTGAGCTTTTATAACGTGTTGACCACGCAGTTTTTGGAGCTGGATTTAATCCTAATGAATCCTCTGGTGTTAAATCATTAGCTTCGCGCTGCTTAATATAGCTTTGGTCAAAATCGTAACCGGTAATAGTTGAAGTATTTGCCATACGAACGTTATCAATGCCGGTTGAAAAAAACAGATAACCTTCTGGGTCGACTAAACTCCATTTCCCTTTGTATTTTTCAGTTCTAAAATATCCCGTTGCCTTTAATTGTGGGCCGTTTTTCCAGCCACTATATTTAGAACGTCCTTTCATTGGTGAGTTTTGTAAGTTAATTTGCTCTTTTTGAGAAATAACTTGTAGCTGCTCTGTTGAAGATACTTTATTGGTAAAGTCTAATTTTGCATTTTGCCCAAATTTATCAACTAACCCTTTTAGATAGTTAGTATCAAAATTAGTTGGCTTTATAAGGCGTAAGTTGTCTATTAAAATTCGTTTATCGTCAAGTAGCCCTTTTACTCCAAATGATATTTTTACAATGCTGCTAACGTCGATATTTTTTTGTCCGCCTCTATAGATTATTGGCGTATAACTGCTTTTCCAACTTGGTGGGTTTGAGCGAATACCTGAATTAACATTTAAATTTGCGCCTTTTAATTCTATGTAATACGTATTTTGAGACTTTGCTGGCACAACAACACTTCGAGTTTGAAATTGTCCCGACTTGTCTATTGTCTTTATGTATAGGTGAGTAGAAGCCTCATCAGGGTTTTGTATATCAAGTGCAAGGGCAAAGTTTCCTGTTGCTTGCCAATCCCATCCTTTTGGGTTTATAAATTCAAAGTCACTTTCTACATTAGATTTAGATTTTAATGTAACCGCTAGTTTATGGTTTCCACCTTCCTTTATTAATGTACTAAAGCCATTAATTGTATTTATATATTGGCTGTAATTATCCTGTTCAAAATCAAAAATTATATGCTCTTTTTTTAATGGAGTGGCTCCTTTAGTTGAATTTTGATCTGAAGCTTTCGCATTGTGACACCCTGCAAGTACCGATAAACAAAAAAACGAGGATGCTAATTTTACACTATAAGGATTGAGAAACATGTTGGCCTACTATTGTGCGTGTTTAAATGTGTACTTTTGAGCAATAATTGATAGCTAAAAAGCGTTAAAACTACACAAGATAATTACACAAACGACGATATAAAACAATTAACTGTTAACAATGCAATGGATTTTAGAAGTGTTTTATAATAGAGGGAGCTATTAAAAAATATAAATTATAGGTAAAAAACATAAAATTCAATACTTTAAACACTACTCTCCATAATCATTAGCAGATATTCTTTGAGGGTACTACGAGTAGATTTGTTACAGTAAAGTAGAGTTAATGCCAGATTAACTTCTATTGTAAAGCAAACAGTTTATCGGCACTTTTAGTGGTTTGAACGCAAAACAAAAAGTTATACTATAACATTGTTGATTCGTTAATTTTGCGGTGTTATATTATATCACAACATAATAACCACGAACCAATATATCCATGACAAAGTTAACATTAATCTCCTCTGCTATTTTTTCTGTTTTATGTTCTCAATCAGCTTTGGCTGCAACCGTTACCGGTAAAGTAATGGATGATAAAAATCAACCAATTAAAAATGCCTCTATCCATGTCCATGGCAAAAACCAAAGCGTTAAAAGTAATGATTTAGGCGAGTTTGCTATCGATATAGATGCAAACAGCCAATTACATATTAGTAAAGACAACTACATAGACTCTCGTATTGCTGTTACCGAATCTTCAAATAATCTGTCTGTGTCACTTAAACCAACATCGGTTGAAACAGTGGTTGTTTATGCCTCTGCACTTCATAAGAACAGCCTAGAAATGATATCGCCAGTAAGCGTGCTCTCAGGTGATGAATTAAGAAATAAATCTAAACCAACACTTGGCGAAACTCTTAAAGGTTTACCAGGCGTAAATGCAAGTTACTTTGGCCCTGTATCATCAAGCCCAATTATTCGTGGTTTAGATGGCCCTCGCGTTAAAATCACACAAAATGGATTAGATGCCAGCGATGCGTCGCGTATTGGCCCAGACCACGCAACATCAAGCGACAGCCTAGCGGCAGAGCAAATTGAAGTGTTGCGCGGTCCAAGCACCCTACTTTATGGCTCTGGTGCAATTGGTGGCGTTGTAAACGTGGTTGATAACCGTATTCCTACTAGCAATATCGATGAGCTTACAGGCGCTGCTGAATACAGCCACGATACGGTGTCAAATTCAAACACCGTAGCTGCAAAACTTGAAACAGGTAATGAAGGCTTTAACTTTCATTTTGATGGTACTAAGCGCAGCGGCGATGATTACCAAACACCGACCTTTACTATTGCCGACGATGATGGCGATGTTGAAACCGAAAGCTCGGTAGAAAATACTTTTATTGATAGCGAAACACTCAACTTTGGTACCAGCTATGTTGGCGATCACTTAACGATTGGTTTTTCTTACGGTAGCATTGATACTGATTACGGTATTCCTGGGCATGAGCATCATCACGATCACGAAGGTGAAACTGAAGAAGAGCATGCAGAACATGAAGATGAAGCTGCTGAAGAGCCAGTTTACGCACATTTAGAGCAAGACCGCTGGCAAGGGCTTGTAAGTTACGCTCTTCATAATAACTGGATTGAAACCATCAACCTACGTGTTGGCTATACAGATTATTCACACAGCGAAATTGAAGATGGCGAAATTGGTACTACTTTTAAAAATAAAACGACTGAAGCACGTTTAAATGTAGAGCATAAGTTTGCTGATTGGCACGGAATGATGGGCTATCACTACAGCGATTCTGACTACGATGCAATTGGTGAAGAAGCATTTACACCCGCGAGTGTAACTACAACTAACGCATTATATTTACTAGAAGAGCGTGAATTTGGCGACGTGACAATAGAGCTTGGTGCACGTGTAGAAGATTACAAAATTGAAAGCCAAATCACGGCACACGAACATAGCCACGATGAAGTAGAAATAGATCATAGCGACGAAGAAACTATTGGATACAATAAAAGCTTTACCAATTTAAGCGTATCAGCGGGTGCTATATGGCAGTACAAACCAGGGCATAGTATTGCGACAAGTATTTCTCATTCAGAGCGTGCTCCACTTTCTGCAGAGCTTCTATCTAACGGTTTACACATTGCAACAGGTACGTATGAGCTTGGCCTTGGTTATAACATTGAGGGTAATGAAGCACATTTTGAGCCAGAGAATATCAAGCAAGAAACTTCAACAAACCTAGATTTAAGCTTTAGACGCTTTAGCGGCGACTTTGGTTACACGGTTAACTTTTTCTATAACGATATTAAGAACTTTTATTTCCAAGAAAATACAGGTTTAGTTTACGATGAAGAAGACGGTTTAGAGTCAGCAATTGGTGCACATGACGATGCTGTTGCGGTTTATCAGTTCACCAGCAAAGATGCAGAACTATATGGTATTGAATTTGATGCTCACTATCAAATTACATCAAGCGCTATGGTTAAAGTATTTGGTGACTCAACTCGTGCAAAACTTAAAGATGATGAAGGTAACCTACCACGTATCCCAGCCAATAAATTAGGCTCGGAGTTACAGTATGATTTAGGTGATTTACAACTAACCCTTACAGGTACTCATTACTTTGATCAAAACGATGTAACAGCATTTGAAACACAAACCGATGGCTATACGTTATTTGACGCACAAGCTAATTACCAACTAGGTTTAGGTGCAGTAGATGCGCAACTTTATATAAATGTAGATAACATTACCGACGAGTTAGGTTTTGTACATAGCTCGTTTATTAAAGATAAAGCACCGTTACCTGGTAGAAACTTTCGATTTGGTATCCGTGGCTACTTTTAATAGCTAACAAGCTCTTTAGTTTATATATTTAAAAACCGCATTTTATTAATGCGGTTTTTTATTTTTAGAATAGATAAAGCTCTTAAATTACAGACACAAAAAAGCCGCGTTCAAATTGAACACGGCTTTTCAAATTCTTAATTAATAGTTAAATTAAGAAAGGATTTCGTGTAACTCAACGTCAAATACAAGCGTTGAGAAAGGTGCAATTGCAGCACCTGCGCCACGTTCACCATAAGCAAGCTCATGAGGAACGTAAATACGCCATTTAGTACCTACAGGCATCATTTGTAATGCTTCAGTCCAACCTTTGATTACGCCACCAACTGGGAATTCAGCAGGTTGACCGCGCTCGTATGAGCTATCAAAAACAGTACCGTTTACTAATGTACCGTGGTAATCAACACGTACTGTAGACTCAGCAGTCGGCTTTTCGCCTTCGCCAGTTGCTAGTACTTCATATTGAAGACCAGACTCAGTTACTGTGATTTCAGGACGTTTTGCGTTTTCTTCTAAGAATGCAATACCTTCAGCAGAAAGTACTTTTGACTCTTCTTCACGACGAGCTTGAATCTCTTCGTTAATTTTTTCGAATGCAGCTTGGATCTCTGGGATCTCAACTTGAAATGCGCTCTCTACGTACGCATCTTTCATGCCTTCAAACACTGAATTTAGGTTTAAGCCTTCGAAAGGATTAGACTTAAGTTGCTCACCCATTTGTAAGCCAATACCGTAACTTGCTTTTTCAGCATCTGTAGTAAAATTATCTGACATAATGTGTTTTTCACGTTTTGTTAGTTAAAAGACGCGACTATGCTATCACAAAATAAACCCCGTTTGTGCCTAGTTTTTATGGAGTTTTACCTTAATTAGACCAACAATATAACTACAAAGCGGTAAACTGAATAAAATTCCAGCAAGTAAAGGGTAAGCCAATAGTCCACTTACGCCAGACAACAAAAACGGCACCGCAATCAAGCCTACTATGCCAATAAAAATAGACCCAAGAATAGGCCAATGTTTGTCGTATTTAGTAATCAAATGAGCCGCTAAAATATTAAAACCAATAGCATATACAAGTGCTGTAATTAACGAGTTCGCTGGCTGGATATCTGCCGCCATTTTAATCAATAAGCTAATTGCACTTTGATAGCAATAACCAAACACAGTCCATAATAAAATATGCTTCATTAATAACTGTGAGGTAGAAAGGTTTGATGCTTTTGACATGCTGTCCTCTTTGTATTTTTAATTAATTTAAATTGAATTGAATTGAATTGAAATGATTAAAGCTTGAAGTATGTAAATCACAAACCGTGATTTATAGCACAGCGAGGTCTAGTACCCATTTGTAATAATACTTAATCTATTTGAGGAGTAGATTGTCTTATCTCAAAATAGATCACTTAATTAAGCGAATCAGTGTTACACATTATTATACTAAATATGCACAAATACAGAGTCATTGTTTTTTAAAGTACACATAGCAAAAAACCGCCTATTAAGGCGGTTTTTTTATGTATGGTGGAGAGATAGGGATTTGAACCCTAGATGGGCTATAAACCCATGCCGGTTTTCAAGACCGGTGCATTCGACCACTCTGCCATCTCTCCGTACGGCGCGGATAATATGGTTAAACGCGTTATTTGTAAAGACTTAATCTAAATAAATTATTAAAAAAGATTAAAATGCTCAAAAACATGACACTTTGTTCTAAATACAATCACTTGTTATAGGTTTTATTTGTATGATGTGTATTTATGCGTCAATAATATTGTTTTGGTCTACGCGCTATCCACGAGCAAATCAAACACGCTAATAAACTAAGGGTTAAAAATGTGATGCTTTGAAAAATCAAATCAAATCGATTTAAATCATCACTTGGTACTACAACAAACATAAATGCAGGTAATACGCTCAGTAATAATACATAACAACATATTTTAAATGCACGACCAAAATCGTATCGCTTAGATTGCTGCATCCACCATGTAAGTATAACTAGCATACTCATCGCTGACACAGCGATTAAATGTGCTGCGTTAGTGCTTATAGCTACATAAAGTGTAATAAAAGCGCCTATAATTCCCCAAATAGACCATGCAAGCCAACTTTCTTTTTCACGTAAAAATAAATTTCCCATTGTTTTCGTCTTCTTTATCGTTATTTTTATTGAGACTTTCCATACACTATCAAAAAACAACCGATTAAAAAACAAACTGAAGAATAATAATTAAATTTTGTGCTTCCTAGCGCTTCTTTCAGTCAAATCACTAACTTTAATAATTTAACATTACCAAGCTTAATGATAAATGACTACATTGGATAAAAAAAGTTCATTATTAACTATAAATAACTAAAATAATTTTCAGGTTTATGGCGTGGTGACTTTTTACAGTCTATGGTCGGCGTTCCTAAATAGAGATAACCTACAATTTCATCTTGCTCATTTAGATTAAGCGCATTTTTTACAGCAGCACTTTGTGCAAAATATCCTGTGCGCCAAATTCCACCTAAACCTTGGGCAAAGGCAGCTTGCTGCATCGCTAACACACTACAACCCGCGCTTTGTATTTGCTCAATGCGTGGGACTTTTGGATGTTCTTGGTATTTTGCAACTGCAATAATTATCATAGGGGCACGCAGTGGTAATTCTTTAGCTCGATTTATTACTTTTCCTTCTTGTTGCTCAGTTACTGCGCTTTGATAATAAATGTCACCTAATTTATGACGCGCTTCATCTTGCACAATAATAAATTGCCATGGCGCTATACAGCCATGATCCGGCACTCGTAAAGCGGCTTGTTGAATAATCGCAAGTTGGTCTTTATTTGGAGCGGGCTCTGTTAATTTTGGATCTGATTGGCGAGTAAGTAAAAGCTCTATGGCATTCATAATGATTTGCTCAAAATTCAAAACGCTAGAATAACATCTATACCTAAGTTAGCTCAATATGCGAGTTTCAATTGAAGTTTAAAAAATTGGTAGCAATAAGGAGAAGATAAATAAAAATGGGCAAACTATCTAAATGATAATTTACCCAAGATTACACTCAAACAAAAAGTATGTTTTTATATTAATATCTTAAACACATTAAATGCTTCTTGCGATTTGTAATGCTTCAAAAATAGCACGTTTTGCATCAATAGCAGCAGCTAATTTTGCACCACCAATAACGTGTACTTTGGCATTATCTGCTTGATTTTGTAATACTTCGTTATTAGATACCTGGCCAATACATGCAATAACCGTATCTACCGGTAACACTTGAGTTTCACCATCAACCGTTATTGTTAAACCATTTTTATCAAAACTATTATATTGGCAATCAGCAATTTGTTTTACGCCATGTTGCTTGGCAACTTGTCGGTGTATCCAGCCCGTTGTTTTACCCAAATCGCTACCAAAGCGCCCTGCACTTCGTTTTAGCATATAAAGTTGGCGGTCATCTTTATGTGGTTGAGGCGCGCATTCAATACCCCATTGACTTTTAAAGTCTGCAATACTTTGTGATTTATGTTCACTTAAAAACGCAACCATATCAAAACCTATACCGCCAGCACCTAAAATGGCAATTGATTTACCCAACTCCACTTCACCACGAATCACCTCGTCGTATGCAAAAACGCGTTTACCATCACTACATTCAATAGTCGCTTCTCGAGGTCTAACACCAGTTGCAAATACAATATCGTCATAATTTACGAGCATACTGTCGTTGTAGGCTTTACCTAATTCAACATTTACATTTAAACGCACTAGCTCATTAGTGTAATAAGTTAGTGTATGGCTAAAGTCTTCTTTACCCGGTATTTGCATTGCTAGGTTAAATTGACCACCCATTTGCGCCTTTTGATCTATTAATGTGACGTTATGACCTTTTTGAGCCAAATAACAACTTGCTGATAAACCGGCAGGACCTGCACCTACAACAAGTACATTTTTAGCTTTAGTTGTTTTATCCAACGGGTAGTCGAGCTCAAAAGCAGCTTGTGGATTAACCAAGCAGGTTGCACGCTTATTTTTAAATACGTGGTCTAAACAGCCTTGATTACAACCAATACAAATATTGATTTGCTTAGACTGTTTATTATTATATTTATTAAAAAATTCTGGGTCGGCTAATAATGGTCTTGCCATTGAAATTAGATCAGCATTGCCTGCAGTCAAAATATCGTTGGCAATTTCGGGTGTATTAATTCGGTTTACTGCAATAACAGGCACAGTTACTACGTCTTTTAAACGTTTTGATGCCTCTTTAAAAGCACCTGGCGGCACCATGCTAGCTATTGTTGGTATGCGCGCTTCGTGCCACCCAATACCCGTGTTAAATATATCAACACCCGCTTTTTCAAGCTCAGTCGCCTGAATAGTTACTTCATCAGGTGTAGAGCCATTTGGTATTAAATCCATTACTGACAATCTAAAAATAATTAAAAACTTTTCAGATACTTTAGCTCTGACTGCTTTTACTATTTCTAGCGCTAGGCGCATTCTATTTTCTAAGCTACCACCAAATTCGTCTTCACGTTTATTTGTGTGCGGTGCCATAAATTCGTTAATTAAATAACCTTCAGATCCCATCACTTCAACACCATCGTACCCTGCTTTTTCAGCCATATAAGCAGAATGAGCAAAATCTTTAATCGTTTTTTTAATAGACCCTAGTGACATTGCTTTAGGTTTATAAGGGTTAATTGGTGCTTTTATTGCACTTGGCGCTTGATTAAAAGGATGATACGCATAACGTCCTGCATGTAATAACTGCAAACAAATTTTACCACCGTGTTTATGTACAGCGTCTGTGTATGCACGGTGCTTTACTACATCGTAATAACTATTAAATGACGACGAAATAGGAGTTAATTTACCACGTAAATTAGGACTATAACCACCGGTGATAAGCATTGCAGCACCGCCTTTAGCGCGAGCCTCGTAAAAAGCGCGCAAGCGTTTTCGATTATGCCAGCCCTCTTCAAGACCTGTATGCATTGAGCCCATTACTAAGCGGTTACGTAATTGTGTGTGTTTTAATTGTAATTGTTGTTCTAACATCTTGTGCCCCGTTAACTGGTCTAACCTGTATACATTAGCTAATTTTGCTTCAATGGCAAGTAATAAGCAATATTTGACTTAATTAAAGTGCCAATTCCTTTAAAAACGGGCGTTTAAATTGATTTATAAATACTTCGTTACGATTTAGCAGTTAAATAAATTTTTATTCTAGGATAAGATGGAACGAATATATTAGCTGTACCAAATTAAGGAGCTATTTTGATAGCAAAAATATTTAACGGTATCTGGACTGGAATTAACTTTTCTCGTCGATTAGTACTTAACCTTCTGTTTTTATTATTAGTAATATTTTTTATAGCGGCACTTTTCAGTGGCGAAGACGAATTGATTGTTAAAGATGGCTCTGTACTAAGACTTAACCTCAATGGTCCTATTGTAGAAGAAAAAACTTACACTGATCCAGTTGAAGCTGCAATTAGTGATGCAACATCTGGTTCTGAAGCGCCAAGTGAAATTTTACTCGATGATGTAGTTGAAGTAATTGACGAAGCAGCTAAAGATGAGCGTATAAGTGTATTACTGCTTGATTTACAAGAAATGCCTAAAGCGCATTTAAACAAACTTAAGCAAATTACTGATGCCGTTGATCGCTTTAAACAAGCGGGCAAAAAAGTAATTGCAACAGGTTATTACTACACACAAGCTCAGTATTATATTGCATCACATGCAGATGAAGTTGCAATGCATCCATACGGAAGCGTTGCAATTGAAGGCTACGGAATGTACCCACTTTACTTTAAAGATGCGCTTGAAAAGCTAGAAGTGACACAACATATTTTCCGCGTTGGTACGTTTAAATCGGCAGTAGAACCTTTTATCCGTAACGATATGTCTGACGCTGCTAAAGAAGCAAACCGTGTTTGGTTAGGTGCTCTTTGGAGTGAGTACAAACACGATGTTGCAGCTGTACGCCCATTCGATGAATCAAATTTTGATGAAACAATGGATGTTTACCTAGAAAAAATGAAAGCTGCTAATGGAGATGCAGGTAAATATGCACTTGATCACCAGTGGGTTGATTCATTAAAAACTAGCCAACAAATACGTCAACAACTTATCGACTTAGTTGGTGCAGATGAAGATGGTAAAACGTTTAAGCAAGTTTCATTTCGCGAATACTTAAGCTTAGTTAAGCCTCCAATGGAATTCGATAATCCAATGAGCGAAAAAGTAGCCGTTGTTGTAGCAAAAGGCACTATTGTTGATGGCGAGCGTAAAGCTGGAGAGATTGGCGGCGACTCTACCGCAGCTCTACTTCGTAAAGCACGCCTTGATGATAAAGTTAAAGCGGTTGTACTTCGTATCGACTCTGGTGGCGGTAGTATGTTTGCCTCAGAAGTTATTCGTGCAGAAGTGCTAGCACTCAAAGCTGCTGGTAAGCCAGTTATTGCATCTATGAGCTCTGTGGCTGCATCGGGTGGCTATTGGATTGCTTCAGCAGCTAACGAAATTTGGGCTGCACCAAGTACAATTACAGGCTCTATTGGTGTGTTTGGTACGTTTATGACATTTGAAAAAACCCTATCAAAAATTGGTGTTTATTCTGATGGAGTCGCGACAACAGAAATGGCTGGCTTTTCTATTACTCGCCCACTTGATGAAAAAATGGGTCAAGTAATTCAAATGAGTGTTGAAGAAGCCTACGGTCGCTTTTTAAATGTAGTTGCGCAAGCACGTAATATGACACCAGAGCAAGTTGATAAAATTGCCCAAGGTCGTGTTTGGATTGCATCACAAGCACAAGAACTTGGCTTAATCGATAAACTTGGTAATAAGCAAGACGCAATTGAAGCTGCAGCAAAACTTGCTAAAATTAAATATTACGATGTTAAAACAATCAAACAAGATTTAAGCCCGCAAGAAAAAATGATTCAAAGCTTTTTTGCTAATGCGTCTATTAAATCTATGCTTGGTCTACAAACACAAAAAACATCTGTGTTAGCAACACAAGCTAACTTACAAAGTGTTATTAACCAATTAAGTACTGAAGTAGAAAACCTTAAAGATTACAACGATCCACAAGGTGTATACGCACGTTGTTTAGTGTGTAACGTTGCACAATAAAAGTGCATACTTTGTTTTAAGCAGCTGTATTTAGAGTTACTTAACGCTATACTAAGCCCAGTTTTTTTACTGGGCTTTTTTATGAAACGCAAACGCATTTATATCGCTTATACAGGCGGTACCATAGGAATGAAAAAATCAAGTCGTGGTTACATTCCTGCTGAGGGCTTTTTAACTGAAACAGTCGTTAATAACGCTGAATTTAACCGTGATGAAATGCCCTTATTTGATATTCACGAGTATTGCCCATTAATCGATTCATCAGACATGACCCCTGCACATTGGCAACTTATTGCTAATGATATAAAAAGTAAATATCAAGATTACGATGGCTTTGTCGTATTACATGGCACAGACACAATGGCTTACACCGCGTCGGCATTGTCTTTCATGTTTGAAAACCTCACTAAACCCGTTATTGTTACAGGTTCACAAATTCCACTTTCGCAATTACGTTCAGATGGTCAAGTTAATTTGCTTAATGCGATGTATTTAGCAGCTAACTACCCTATTGCCGAAGTAAGTTTGTTTTTTAACAATCAGTTATTTAGAGGTAATAGAGCAACTAAAGCGCACGCAGATGGTTTTAATGCGTTTGCCTCCCCTAACTTAGAGCCTTTAGCGCTTTCGGGTATTAGCATTCAACTCATTAAAGGGCAGCTGAGTCCTTATGTTGAAAACGAACTACAAGTTACCAACATTACACCACAGCCTATTGGTGTGCTTTATTTATATCCAGGTATAAGCAGAGACGTAGTCAGAAGCCTAGTAAATGATAATATAAAAGCGTTAGTGCTACTTAGTTTTGGTGTGGGTAATGCACCACAAGATCCAGAGTTTTTATCAATACTAGAGGACGCTAGTAAACTCGGTATGGTTATTGTTAATTTAACTCAGTGTTTAAAAGGTCATGTAAATATGGGCGGATACGCCACCGGTAATGCACTTTTAAATATTGGTGTTATTAGTGGTTACGACATGACTTTAGAGGCTTGTTTAACCAAGTTACATTATTTATTAAGCCAAAAGCTAGAAGTAGAAACAATACGTCATTTAATGCAAGATAACTTGCGCGGTGAATTAAGCCGATAGTATTTATAAATTTAAAAACAAAAAGGCACGCTAATTAGCGTGCCTTTATACTTTATAGCGGTTGGTTATTAACGAACCTTAGCATCTATCTCTACTAAGTCGGTTAAATGACATGATTCACCACTGTGAATTTTAATGCCATGCTCACCAAAGTAATCACGCTGGGCTTGTACTAAATGCCCATTACTTGGTGTTGTTAACGTTGCTAAATAAGTCTGTGTGGCGCCTAGCACAGGAAAAGCTAAACCAGTCATAATTGCTTGTCCGGTAACTTTACGAAGTGCTTGCGACTCTTTTTCAAGAGTATCAATAAACTGAACACCCTCTGCAACACTGTCTAAGTAATCTGCACGAATAATACAACCTGCACGCCAAGTTTGTAATGTTTTAGATAAATCAACTTTCCATTGGTGTGTACGCGACGCACCTTTGATAAGCGCTAAACCTTGACGGTAAGCCAATAAACTTGCAAGTGTAAATGCATCTTTAAGTTCATCTAGGTCAATATCAACTTTGTTAGTTGATTTAGCCGCATAGGTCATCTCTTGTGCGGCAGTGGTATCACACACATTTGTTAGGTGACGCGCCTGAACGGCAGCAACCAGTGAAGGAACAGCAATGCCTAGTTCTAATGCATTTTGTGCAGTCCAAAGACCAGTACCTTTAGCGCCAACTTTGTTATCAATTAAATCAACAAGCGGAACATTGCTTTTATTTTCAAGTGATAATATATGGCTAGAAATAGAGAGTAAGTAGCTGTTTAACTGACCTTCTGACCAGTCATCAAAAATTGCAGCAACTTCTTTTGGTGTGCGACCAGTACCTAGGCGTAGTAATTGATATACCTCAGCAATAAGTTGCATTAACGAGTATTCAATGCCGTTGTGAACCATTTTTACAAAATGACCGCTAGCTGATTGACCAACACGTGCAAAACATGATTCGCCATTGTAACTTGCAGCTACTTTTTCAAACCAAGGTTCAATACGTCCCCAACCACCTTCAGAGCCACTTGCCATCATAGCGGGTCCAAAACGAGCGCCTTCTGCACCACCAGAAATTCCCATTGTGGCAAATTCAAATTTGTTCTGGTATTTAAGTTTACGCGTAATACCATCTTTATAATTACTATTACCGCAATCAACGATAATGTCATTACAATCAACACCCGCTTCGACTAAGTCATTACAAACACCATCGACTAGCTCGCCTGCAGGAACAAGTAATAAGATAGAGCGAGGTGCTTCTAAACGCCTAACCATGTCTCTTAAGTCAGAAACAATGTGCAGCCTCTCGGCCATACCTTGAGATTTAGCACAACTTAATAACTCTTCACCCGCATGTGGGTTTTTGTCATAAGCGACTAGCGTTATCCCTTTTTCAATCAAGTTTAGGGCAAGATTTTTCCCCATAACGCCTAACCCTACTAATGCAACTTGCATTTAGTGCCCTCCTCGGTAACAACTATTTGGTTAGTAAATTAAATAATACCGCGTGCGATATACTCAATGCAGTCATATAAAGCTAACTATGAGCTAATACAACGTCGCTTTTTTAACGAAAATAAATAAGCTACGCGATTATATCAAACATCAGCCTGCTAGGGGTGACAAATAGCAAAGCTATTTAAATTTAAGACCATTGACGCATTCTGACACCGGTGTCATAATGATGACACATTAGTTTTGTATAAAATAGTGGCAATAAACAAAGATTGCCAATAAATAAAAATACCCTACTCTAATATACATATTTTAAAGTAACAAAATAACCGTAACCCGCTTACATCTTAAGCACACAGGAGAATTTGATGCTAAGACGCACAAAAATAGTCGCTACCCTTGGACCTGCTACCGATAGAGATAACAATTTAGAAAAAATCATTATAGCTGGTGCAAACGTTGTACGTTTAAATTTCTCACACGGTGTTGCACAGGATCATAAAGATCGTGCACAAGCTGTACGTGATATCGCAAAAAGATTAGGCAAGCATATTGCTATACTTGCTGACCTACAAGGTCCTAAAATTCGTGTTTCTACTTTTAAAGAAGGTAAAGTAACACTTGCAGTAGGCGCTAAGTTTACGCTTGATGCAAAAATGGAAAAAGGCGAAGGCGATATCAATTCAGTTGGTATTGACTACAAAGAACTTCCAAACGATGTTAGCACTGATGATTTACTTCTTTTAAATGATGGTCTAATTCAGCTACGCGTTAACGAAGTTGTTAACCATTTAGTACATTGTACTGTAACTGTTGGCGGTGTTTTATCTAACAATAAAGGTATTAACCGTTTAGGTGGTGGCTTAACTGCTCCAGCATTTACTGAAAAAGACAAAGAAGACTTACTAACAGCTGCAGAAATTGACGTAGATTATATTGCCGTATCTTTTCCACGTAGTGGCGACGATATGCGCTATGTACGTTCACTTGCTGAAGCAGCGGGTTCAAAAGCACAGTTACTTGCTAAAATTGAACGCGCTGAAGCTGTTGAAACACAAGAAGCTGTTGATGACATCATATTAGCGTCTGACGCAGTAATGGTTGCACGTGGTGATTTAGGTGTTGAAATTGGTGATGCTGCACTTATGGGTAAGCAAAAGCTAATTATTCGCCGTGCTCGTTCATTAAACCGTACTGTAGTAACTGCAACGCAAATGATGGAATCGATGATCGATAACCCTATGCCTACACGTGCAGAAGTTATGGATGTTGCTAATGCCGTACTTGATGGTACAGATGCAGTTATGCTTTCGGCTGAAACAGCTGCGGGTGATTACCCTGAAGAAACCGTTGCTACTATGGCACGTGTTTGTTTAGGTGCTGAGTCTCAAAAAGAAACGCACGTTTCTAAACATCGTTTAGATAGCCGCTTTTCTAACAATGCTGAATCAATTGCACTTTCAGCTATGTATGCAGCTAACCACTTAGATTCTGTGAAAGCAATTATCACACTTACTGAATCGGGCAGCACGGCTAAATTAATGTCGCGTATTAGCTCTGGTTTACCAATCTACTCGCTTTCACGCCATGCGAGTACGTTAGGTCAAACAGCACTTTATCGTGGTGTTTATCCAGTGTTTTTTGATTCTACAAAAACTGAAAAAGACGGTATGGTAAAAGCAGCTCTTGATACTTTAGTTTCTCAAGGCTCTTTACAGTCTGGCGATACAGTAATTATTACTCACGGTGACTCAATGGAAACTGTGGGCGCAACTAACACAATGAAAATTGTAACTGTTGCATAATACCAATTTTATTAAATACATGATTATTCTATAGCAATTGGTATAATTAATAATTGAATAAAAAAATGCGAGCTTAGCTCGCATTTTTTGTGTCTGTAATAAATAATTTTAAACCCAAATTAACTAGCGAGCGCTGCTTTTACTTTATCACGGTAGCTACGACTCACCTTTAGCTCTTGCCCATTTTCAAGTACAAGTAAATATTCACCACTAACTTGTGTTACTAATTTACTTATTTGTTTTGTGTTTACAATCGCACTGCGATGTACACGTACAAACAAATGAGGGTCAAGCTCTTGTTCAAGCTCTTTCATTGTTTTACGTAATATATGAGTTTGTCCATCTTGGCAATGTAAACACATATAATCACCTGCAGCATCAACCCACTGAATAGTAGCAACAGGTACACGAATTATTTCCCCCTGCTCTTTTACTGCAAGCGACTCTGGGTACCTGCGGTCAGTTAATGTGTCGCCAGTTGCCAATTTTTTAAGGATCTCTTCGCAATTATTGCCCGTTATTCCAGCTACAAAACTCGCAAGTTTTTTCTTATGGGCGTTGTCTTGTTGCGTTTTTAAATAGGTATGCACTTTTTCTACCGCCTGTTTTAGTCTGTTATCATCAACGGGTTTTAAGATGTAATCTAAAGCATGAATTTCAAATGCTTTAACAGCAAATTGATCAAAGGCAGTAACAAATATAATAGCAGGTAATACTCTCGTACTTTCACTAAGCGCACGTGCAACCTCAAAGCCATTCATTCCAGGCATTTGAATGTCTAAAAATACTAAATCTATTTTTTCGTTTTTGCATATTTCAATTGCATCTGCACCTGAGCTACATAACTTAATTACTTCAATATCAGAATATTCAGCAAGTCTTACATCTAAACCTTTACGTGCTAATGGTTCATCATCAACAATTAATGTTTTTATTTTTATCATTTCTTCACAGCCTTCTCAAACGGTACTCGCAGATTAACTTTTAATCCACTTGGCGTATTATGTGATAATACAAACGAATAATTATTTTCGTAGAGCGTTTTTAATCTATCTTTAGTGTTTGCTACGCCCACACCTTGGGCATTAACTAGTTGTCCATCTATTATTTCTGTCCCTGGACCATTGTCGCCTACTTCAAGTAATAATTCGTTGGCAAATACTTGTGCTTTAATATCAATCACACCGCCTTCTGATAAATGCGCAATAGCATATTTAATGGCATTTTCTATAATGGGCTGTAATATTAAGCTAGGCACTAGCGCTTCTTTTGCTTCTTCGCTTACTTCTACATTTACTTTTAGTCGCTCATCAAAGCGTACACGCTCTATTTCTAAATACAGCATTAAAGCATGTAACTCTTGTTCAAGTGGTACTTTTTTAATTGGATCGGTGTTTAAGGTGTATCGTAAAAAGTCACTTAATTTTGATACCATTAAATTAGCATCTTTATTTTCTTTCACCAAAACTAATGTCGATATCGCATTCAGCGTATTAAACAGAAAATGTGGATTAAGCTGGTATCTAAGCATTTTTAGTTGTGCTTCGTGTGCCATTGTTGTTGCTTTTAACGCTTTTTGTCGCTCACTTTGCAGCAGTTGATAGTATTTAACCCCAAAGTACAAACCACTCCAACATAAAATAATATAAACAGAGTCTAAGCCTTGTTGTAAATAATAAAACCACTCTTCGGGTCTATAACCATGACGATAAATTTCCCACAAGTTAAACTTTTGAACAACTGCCCACAAAGTGCCCGTTATATAAGAAGCTCCAAATACCACTAGCATAAGGATCCATGGGGAAGAGTTCCAAATTGTTCTGTAAATATAACGAAGGGGTACTGTCATTAAACAGCCAGCGTAAGCATTTAATAAAATGACAAATACGTAAATATCTCGCATTTCAAATACTTTAGAGCCGATATAATTTACTAACGCATAACCAATCCAGCCTGCAATTTGCAAAAGCCAAAAAAAACGTTGTCTGTTATCGATTAAAGATTGCCAGTTCAAAATTAATGTCTACTCCGTATAGTTATTATATAAATTGTATAAAATAGGCGTTTATAGAGATTTACTCTTTTATTTTTTTTATTAGCCTAACTGGCATAAAATTAATAATTTATAAAAATGTTGATTGTTATTATATCGATTTATAAGAATGCTTAGCACTACCAACTGTCTTGCTTTTTAAGAGCCTTACCGCAAAGCAGGTATAAAAAAAGCGAAAGGTGTGACCTTTCGCTTTTTTAAATTCTTATTTACCTAATTAAATACTACGCAAGTTTATCTGAAGCCACTTTATAAGTAGGATCTTCAATTACGTTTACTTCAACTAAATCGCGTGCTTTGTGTAATAGCTGCGTGCAGTCTTTACTTAAATGACGTAAATGAAGTTGTTTACCAGCCTTCGTATACTTATCAGCTAAACTGTCTATCGCTTCAATTGCACTGTGGTCAGAAACACGGCTGTGTTTGAATTCAATAATTACATTTTTAGGGTCATTCTTAACATCAAATAAATCAGTGAAGTTTTTAACTGAGCCAAAAAATAACGGACCGTGTAGTTCGTATACCTTAGCACCTTCAGTATCAATGTAATTAGTTGTGTATATTTGTTTAGCATGTTGCCATGCAAATACAAGCGCAGAAACAATAACGCCCACACATACTGCAATTGCTAAATCAGTTATAACCGTCACACCCGATACAAGTACAATTACAAACGCATCAGATAAAGGCACACGCTTCATCATTTTAAAGCTTGCCCACTCAAATGTACCCAATACAACCATAAACATTACACCAACTAGGGCAGCAAGTGGGATCATTTCAATAAGGCTTGAAGCAAAAATGATAAAACCAAGAAGCATAAGTGCAGCACTAATACCTGATAAACGAGAACGTCCACCAGAGTTAATATTGATCATAGATTGACCAATCATTGCACAACCACCCATAGCACCAAACATACCACAAGTAATGTTTGCCGCACCTTGACCAATACATTCTTTATTACTGTGACCACGAGTCTCAGTAATTTCATCAATTAAACTCAGTGTAAGTAATGATTCAATTAAACCAATTGCGGCCAAAATAAGCGCATAAGGGAAAATAATTTGCAGGGTTTCTAGATTAAAAGGCACCATAGGGATATGAAATTGCGGTAAACCGCCTGCGATTGTTGCCGCTTCGTCGCCTGTCATACCTTTTAAGAAATCAAGCACAGTATGCGCTTGTAAATCTAAACCAATAACTAGAGCTGTCACAGTAACAATTGCTACTAGTGTTGATGGCACTGCTGTTGTTAGTTTTGGTAAAAATTGAATAATCGCCATAGTTAAAGCAACTAAACCAAGCATAATGAAAAGCGGGTTGCCCGTCATCCATTCTTGCCCGCCCATGCCATCAGGTACTTTAAACTGCCCTAACTGGGCTAAAAATATAACGATTGCTAGGCCATTAACAAAACCAAGCATTACCGGATGTGGCACCATACGAATAAACTTACCAAGCTTAAATACCCCAGCAAGTATCTGCAATATGCCCATTAAGAGTACAGTAGCAAATAGATACTCTACACCATGATCAAGTACTAAACTTACCATAACAACAGCTAAGGCACCGGTAGCACCCGAAATCATACCAGGACGACCGCCAAATATAGCCGTAATTAAACCAACGATAAACGCGGCATATAGACCAACTAAAGGTTCTACATTTGCAACAAAGGCAAACGCAACAGCTTCTGGTACCAAGGCAAGTGCCACAGTTAATCCAGATAGAATATCGTTTTTAGCAGAGCTTGGCGCCCTACTGAGTAAGTTAAACATTGAGTTCCTCAAAGTGTAGTATTAGGTATCAAAAAAGCGCTGAATTCTACCAAATTAGCGCTCAGTTAACAATTGTCAATGTATCGTTAGGCTAAACAAAACAATGTTTAGTCCTGTTTTGTATTCAAGGATGAATTATTGCAATCTGTTAGGTCTGTTAAGTCTGTTAGGTATGGAAGTGTACAGCGTCATATTGAATTACAAACTTAGTGTGTAACTCAATATGCCACTTATTTAATATGTTATAGAGGAAGAGATGTACTGCGTTTTACACACGTCATAGTTACGTTAGAATGTACTTCCTGTACGTACTCTAAGCTCAATAGGTTATCACGAACAAAGTGCTCATAACCTTCAATGCCTTGTGAAATAATACGCAGCATAAAGTCCATTGTGCCTGCCATAGTGTAACACTCTGTTACTTGGTCATAACTCAGGATTAATTTTTCAAACTCAGCTAGATTTTTCTTACCATGGTTAGATAAGCGTACATGGGCGTATACCAACATATCAAAACCAAGTTTCTTTTCATCTAAAAGAGCAACTTTGCTTTTTATGTATCCGTCTTGCTCAAGTTTGGCAATACGACGCCAGCAAGGAGATTGTGATAAGCCAACCTTGTCGGCAATTTCTGCTGTAGATAAACTAGCATCTTGTTGTAAAAGTGCCAAAATTTGGCGATCTACGTGATTTAGAGACATTTTATTTCTTATTTATCAAATAAATTGGCTAAATTATACAGCTATTTATAAAAACAGTCTGCTTATTTTTATAAATTATACGTATATATTATTTCTGAATTATACTTTTAAGTCATTAACCGTATTGACCACTTATAAATGGGTTACTTTGTTTTTCGTGAGCAACGTTAGTATCACCACCATGCCCTGAAAGTATTTGGGTTATATCTGGTAAGGTTAAAATATGTTTATTAATCGACTCAATTAGCTGCTCCGCATTTCCTTTAGGAAAATCAGTACGCCCCACTGAACCTTTAAATATAACATCACCAACAATAACTAATTGCTCTACCGATTGATAAAAAACGATATGTCCAGGTGTATGACCTGGGCAATGTTTTATATCAAAACTTAAATTCCCCACACTAACTTTATCGTCATGGTTTAGCCATTCATCAGGATAAAAAGGCGCTATAGGTGCAAAGCCAAACATTTGAGACTGCATTGGCAAGTTTTCAAACCAAAAATGTTCATCTTTTTGTGGACCAATAATTTTAACATTAAACATATTACGTAATATGTCAGCACCGCCAACATGATCTAAATGCCCATGAGTCAACCAAATTGCATTTAACGTTAAATTATTCTCTTTTAAAGCCGTAATTATTTTATCGCAATCACCGCCTGGGTCTATCACCACTGCTTGTTTAGTATCTGAGCAGGCAATAATTCGACAATTTTGTGCAAAGGGCGTTACTGGTATTGTTACAATCAACATTATTATATTTCTTTATCTTTTTGATCAGCTATAACAACCTTTTCTTCAAACGACATTAAAATTGGATACTTTAAATATGCTTGATCGTAAAAGGGGCTATGTTCATATAACCAATTTAATCTCGCGTCTGCATCATTCGCAAATTCTTTGTCATTATTAATTTTTTTATCAAATGCGAGTGCTAGTTTAGGATTGTCTTTTAACATTTGGCGAGCATAAGGAATTAACGCATAGTTTTCCATATATTCAGTACGCTGAAAAATAGTGTTAAATTCTCCCCAAGCAAAAAATGAATCCGGTGCTTCTGGATGCAGTAAATGAGCAGCTAACTCACCAGATTTTTGCTGTGTATTTACTTGATACCACCCATCTAAATCAACATTAATAGCGGGTATATATTCAAAACTGGCTGATACTCTAAAGCGACCTTCAAACGGGGCTTTGTCGAATGCATAATCGCTCACTTTAGCCATTTTTAAAGGTTGAGTATTTGCTCCTTCAAGTTTATTAACAGACACACCATGAAGCTTCAATTTTTCAATTATATCGCTATATACAGGTGGAATAAAAAAAGCTTTTGGAACTTCAACGGTATCCAACACTTCTTTTTGCCAGTAAATAGGTAAATTACTATAATCTAGCTTTTTGCCTAAATAATTAACTTCATTTTGACCCGATAATTCATTCATACTTGATGCGTAAGCAATACCTTTAAATTCTATTGTATCGGCTTGCTTTGCGTAGCCACGTTTAACAATTAGTTGCTTTGGCACAAATTCTTGTTCTTTTTTAACAGCATTAGATAACTCGTGGCTGTATGTAGATAGCGCATTAATTGCGCCATCTAAAAATACGTAAGTACCTAAAACTCGTTGTTTGTAAGGTTTTAAAGAGTGGTTTTCAACTAAAATAGTCGGCAATGATTTTAGATCGCCCCACCCGTTAGAAAATCGAGGTGTAGCAACCCAGCCTGCTAGTCCCTTTTTAAAATCACGTTTATCCATAGTAAATACCAATGGACCAGGAATATGCCCTTGAGACGTCAACTCTTCATCTATCATTGGTTTAAAAAACTGATTTAACGTATCTGAAACAGCCGGTGACTCACTTGCAAATACAGGGTTATATCCATACGTTACATCGTACTGATAATCAGCACCGTCGGTTACATGCACATCAATGTATAAGTTTGGGTTATATGCATTAATCACTTTTAATACACTTCTAACCTCTGGCGTATCTAATTTAGTAAAATCACGATTCAAATTAAGATTATTAGCGTTTGTTCTAAAGCCCATTTTTATAGGACCACGCTGATTTATGCGATTAAAAACGCTGCTACGTTCATGTCCATCAACATTTAAAATAGGAATGAATAGAATATTTACCTTCTTTAAAATATCTCTGCGTTTGCCCGTTGCTATGTCTCTTAACAACATAAACATCGCATCCTTACCGTCTATCTCACCAGAATGTATTCCCGCCTGAATAAAGATGGTTGGTTTAGTGCTATTTGCCATTTGCCCAGCTTCAAAAAAGCCCTGCTCGCTCGCAATAAGCATTTTAATTGCACGTTTACTATTACTATAGCCAATTGTTTGAGATTTAAACTGCGTAGGGTTCGCGGCAACCAGCCTATCAACAAATGCCATTGTATCTGCATAGTTAGGTGAAATTTCACCTGATGAAAGCTCAAAATCGGTCGTAAGGGGACCTTGTTGTTGCATTAACTCATTACTTTGACCTTGCCATTGTATCAAGGGTGGTAAATGACTGTCGTATGCAACACTTGCAGATAAAACTAATAAACTTGCGAACATAAAATTCTCTAACAAATGCCTTAATTGTAAAAATTATATCAACAATTTTTTTTAAAATGATAAAACTGCGGTGATTCAACAAAAAAATGCAGCCAATTACATATCAATAAGTTATGTGTTTAATTTTATATTTAAATTTGAAAATGTAGTGAGCTTATTAAATTTAATAAGGCGTATTGTGGAGCCTGATTTTTAATACAATTAATAAAATTTTAGTTAAATAGCGATGCAGGATTTAAAAATTGAGACATTAGTTAATTATTAAATAATACCAATTAAGCTAAATATTGGCGCTATTTAACGACAAAAAATTGCGTTCTAACTAAGTTGAATTCTATCTCGTCGCTATAAATAAAATCTTTATCAACATTCGATAATTGATTAGTAAGTTAACTTGTTAAAATAGTTATGTAGACTGGTACAAACCAGCTCACCAAATTTTAGGCACAAAAAAAGGAGCCATAGGCTCCTTTTTGATACTTATATGAAAAAGCTTAAGCCGCTAGGCCTTCTTTTGCTTTTTCTACAAGCGCTGCGAATGCAACTTGGTCGTAAACAGCGATATCTGCAAGGATCTTACGATCGATTTCTACAGATGTCTTTTTAAGACCATTGATAAAACGGCTGTAAGACAGACCATTTTGACGTGAAGCAGCATTGATACGTGCAATCCATAATTGACGGAAAGTACGTTTCTTCGCACGACGGTCACGGTAAGCGTATTGACCCGCTTTAGTAACAGCCTGGAAAGCTACACGATAAACACGTGAACGTGCTCCGTAATAACCTTTTGCTTGTTTTAAAACTTTTTTGTGACGTGCACGTGCGACAACGCCGCGTTTAACTCTTGCCATTTCTAAAAACCCCTATTAAGCGAACGGTAACATACGTGAAACTAGACCATGGTCATTTTTATGAACCATCATCTTAGGACGTAGGTGTAACTTACGCTTAGAAGTTTTCTTAGTCAGAATATGACGAAGATGCGCTTGTTTACGCTTGAAACCGCCAGAAGCAGTCTTTTTGAAACGCTTAGCAGCGCCACTGTGACTTTTTAGCTTGTAAGCCATTGCAATAACTCCAATTGTATTGCTTTTAAATTAGTAAGCAGGCGTGAGATATATTTCTATAGCTCCACTTTTAGGCCTAACTTACTGCCATGTTCCGGTGAAGACCCAACATAAATGCCGCAATCTTACTTTAAAACCGGTTAACTCAGGTGAATATTTACATATTAACTTGCAGACCTGAGTTAATTTCGGTGCGTATTATCGCTTAAAAATTATTTTTTAGCAACAGGCGCCATCATCATAACCATTTGGCGACCTTCAACGCGATTTGGGAAAGACTCAACTACTGCAAGTTCTTCTAAATCGCCTTTGATACGGTTTAATAATTCTATACCAATTTCTTGGTGAGCCATTTCACGACCACGGAAGCGGATGGTTATTTTAGCTTTATCGCCACCTTCTAAGAACTTACGTAAGTTGCGAAGCTTAACCTGATAATCACCTTCATCCGTACCAGGACGGAATTTGATTTCTTTTATCTGGATCTGCTTTTGCTTCTTCTTCTGCTCTTTCAGTTCTTTACTTTTTTCAAAGATGAACTTACCGTAGTCCATGATTCTACAAACAGGCGGCTCAGCATTAGGGCTGATCTCAACAAGATCAACACCAGCTGTGTCAGCCATAGCTTGCGCGTCTTTTAATGACTGAATTCCAGCTTGTTCGCCTTCAAGGTCAATTAAACGAACTTCTTGAGCTGTAATTTCTTCGTTAATACGATTTTTTTGGGCTGTTTGTTGCCCTTTCTTGCCGCCTCTAATAGTACGTTCCTCCAAGAATATTAATAATATAAGCGTGTAATTGGCTGTTTGTTATGCCTTACACGCTCTGTTTTTACTGTCGACTTTTGATTTCTTCGCTAATTTTAGCTACAAAATCATCAACATTAAATTTGCCAAGGTCTTCACCTGTGCGAGTACGCACTGCTACTTCTTGTTGTTCAACTTCTTTATCGCCAACAACAAGCAAGTAAGGAATACGCTTAAGTGTATGCTCTCGGATCTTAAAGCCAATCTTCTCATTTCTCAAGTCAGCAGCGGCTCTAATACCCAATTTATTTAATTTTTGTACAACTTCTTTAACATAAGGCGCTTGTTTATCGGTAATATTCATAATTACCACTTGCTTTGGCGCAAGCCACGTTGGGAATAAACCAGCATACTCTTCAGTTAAAATACCTATAAAGCGCTCAATAGAACCTAAAATAGCACGATGTATCATAACCGGTGTGCGTCGTTCGTTATTTTCAGCTACATAAGTAGCGCCTAAACGACCTGGTAATGCAAAGTCTAGCTGCACTGTACCACACTGCCACGCTCTGTCTAAACAATCGTACAAAGTAAATTCAATTTTAGGACCGTAAAAAGCACCTTCGCCTGGTAGGTAATCAAATTCTATGTCGTTTAGCTTAAGCGCTTCGGCTAAAGCAAGTTCTGCTTTATCCCACATATGGTCTTCACCAATGCGTTGTTCTGGGCGAGTAGATAGCTTAACAACAATCTTCTCAAAACCGAATGTTTCATATGTATCATAAACCATCTTAATACACGCTGAAACTTCGTCCATTATCTGCTCTTCAGTACAGAAAATATGAGCATCATCTTGGGTAAAGCCACGAACACGCATTAAGCCATGTAGTGCGCCTGATGGCTCATTACGATGACAACAACCAAATTCGGCCATACGAAGTGGTAAATCACGGTACGATTTTAAACCTTGATTAAAGATTTGTACGTGCCCTGGGCAGTTCATTGGTTTAATTGCGTATTCACGCTTTTCAGACTCAGTAGTAAACATTGCCTCTGAGTATTTTTCCCAATGCCCTGATTTTTCCCAAAGTGAGCGATCCATCATCATTGGACCTTTTACTTCTTCGTAATCATATTCACGTAATTTTTCACGAACGAATTCTTCAAGCTCTCGGTAAATGCTCCAACCATCGTTGTGCCAAAATACCATGCCTGGCGCTTCTTCTTGCCAGTGCCATAAATCAAGTGCTTTACCTATACGACGGTGATCGCGTTTTTCAGCTTCTTCTAAACGCTTTAAGTACGCTTTAAGTTGCTTTTTATCGCCCCACGCTGTGCCGTAAATACGTTGTAGCATTTTATTGTCTGAATCACCACGCCAATATGCACCAGCTACTTTCATTATTTTGAAGTTTTGGCAAAATTTCATATTTGGTACGTGAGGACCACGACACATGTCTACATATTCTTCGTGATGATATAAACCTGGACGATCATCTTTAGCAATGTTTTCATCCAATATTTCTATTTTGTACGTTTCGCCACGCGCTTCAAATGTATCGCGTGCTTCTTGCCAGCTTACGGTTTTTTTAACTACATCGTAGTTTGTTTTAGCAAGTTGCAACATACGCTTTTCAATTGCTTCAAGATCATCTTGAGATAACGACTGCTCCATATCGATATCGTAATAAAAACCGTTATCTATAGTAGGACCAATCGCCATTTTAGCGTCAGGGAAAAGTTGCTTAACTGCATGGCCAATTAAGTGAGCACAAGAGTGACGAATAATTTCAAGACCGTCATCATCTTTAGCGGTGATGATTTCAAGTCGAGAGTCTTCACTAATTAAATCACATGCATCAACACGGTTGCCATTAACACGACCCGCAATCGTCGCCTTAGCGAGACCAGGACCAATATCATTTGCAACATCAAGAGTACTTACTGGGTTTTCAAAACTACGTTGACTTCCGTCTGGAAGAGTAATAACTGGCATTATAAATCCTTGCTACAGTGGTGACACCTACAATGTATCACGTGTATTTTTAATAAATTAAATGAGAATGACTCGACAACGCTTTTACGAATAAGCATTGACTATTTTTCGCCACTTATGGCTAATGTAGATGTTGAGTCTGCTCAACTACAAAAAAGATATTGTCGCGTGCCACGCCATTAATTACAAGTTATAAGCGCTGAAAATACAGCCTGTTTTACGATATAAATCAACTTTTATGATAAAAATAACAAATTAATTAAAAAATAGTAAAATTAGAATGGTCAATCATGCTGATACTCGCATTTTAATGTGTGTTGCGTATAATACCGCGTAATTAAGTTATATTAGAGAATAGCAATGAGAACATGTGGTGTAGAAATTACCGGTAGTGATGTACTACTTTGTATTTTAAGTAAAGATAACGACGTATTTGATATTCGCGATGTGCGCCAAACACGCTTTACATTAGGTAACGGTAACGACACTGAAATAATGCGTAAATTTCAATTTGATTTTGCAAAGTTAATGCAAGATTACCAAATTGATTCTGTTGCGATTCGTGAGCGTCAGCCTAAAGGTAAGTTTGCTGGCAGCGCAAAGGGATTCAAAATGGAAACCGCAATTCAATTAATCGAAAATTTGGATGTACGTTTATTTACTACAACTGAAATTAAAGAACAGGTAAAACGTAATCCTATTCCTATCGACTTTGATGACACTGGTCTTAAAAAGTATCAAGAAAATGCATTTGTAAACGCCTACGTTTATATAATGAAAAAAACATACCGCAGCGACGAAATGTAAACATACTGCTCGGTTAAAAACGCGTACTTACTTTGTAAGGCGCGTTTTTTTGTGTCTAAAAAGTAGTATTAGCTTTTATTAAACCACTAAGACATTAGTCTAACCACTCTTCTCTTTGTCGACAATTTGTGTTTATTTTAACCTGTATTTTATGTAACAAACACACACCGATACGGAGAATCACATGCTTACACACACAACAGCGGTAAAAGAAGTAGAACTAATAAATGACTTACCGCTATCACACAGCTATTTTAAAGGTATACAAAGTACGCCACTCACCAATTATACTATTGGTGAGTATTTCGACCTTATTGTCGACAAATACTCAGAGTCGCTTGCCGTAGTTGTACACCATCAGGATATTCGCCTGACTTATAAAGAATTTCAAAAAGAAGTTAATAAACTTGCTATGGGGCTAATAGCACTGGGCGTAAAACCTGGGGAGCGTGTTGGTATTTGGTCTCCTAACAATATTGAATGGTGTTTAACTCAATTTGCAACAGCCAAAATTGGTGCAATTATGGTGTGTATTAATCCAGCATACCGACCTAACGAATTACAGTACGCGTTAAATAGCGTTGAATGCTCAACCTTAATCACCGCATCGAGCTTTAAAAGTAGTAATTACATCGAAATGCTACAAAGTTTAGCACCAGAGTTAGCTAATAGTGAAAAAGGAAAACTAAACGCCAAAGCACTACCTACACTCAAAAATGTAATTCGCATAGGTGATAAAGCAAGCCCCGGTATGTATTCATTTACTGAGATTACTGCCATGGCAAACACCGAATACAGCAATCAATTAAAAAGTATTGGTGCAACTTTAAGCGCTGATCAAGATATAAATATCCAATTTACCTCTGGCACTACCGGCAATCCAAAAGGGGCAACACTCACCCATAAGAACATTTTAAACAATGCGCTTTTTGTTGCTGAATCAATGCATTTTACTGATAAAGATAAGTTATGTATTCCTATACCGCTTTATCATTGTTTTGCCATGGTACTAGGCAGTTTGTTATGTGTTAGTAAGGGAGCTGCAGCTGTTTACCCTGGCGACGCTTTTGACGCTAAAACAACTTTAGAAGTAGTACAACAAGAAGGTTGTACTGCACTTCATGGCGTACCTACTATGTTTATAAGCGAACTTGAACTTAGTAACTTTAACGATTACGACTTAAGTACGCTGCGCACAGGTGTAATGGCAGGCTCCACATGCCCAGAGCAAGTAATGCGCAAAGTACAAACCCAAATGAACATGAACCAAGTTGTTATTGCATACGGACAAACTGAGTGCAGTCCAATTAATAATATTACCGAAACCGATTCATCAATAGAACGCCAAGTAACCACGGTTGGTCGGGCTCTTGCACATACTGAGGTTAAAATAATTGACGAGTTAGGTAATATTCAAAAAATAGGTCTACCTGGCGAAGTATGTAGTAGAGGTGCTGGTATTATGCGCTGCTATTGGAACGATGATGAAAAAACCAAAGCCACGATAGATAAAGAAGGTTGGTTGCATTCTGGTGATTTAGGTGTGATGGACAATGATGGCTTTGTAAGCATTGTTGGTCGAATTAAAGACATGATTATTAGAGGCGGTGAAAATGTATACCCTCGAGAAATAGAAGAGGTTTTATACACTTACCCTGGTATTCAAGACGCTGCAATATTTGGTATCAGTGATGAAAAATTTGGTGAAGAGATATGCGCGTGGATCCAGCCAAAAGAAGACGCCATATTGGATGAGCAAGCAATACGTGCATTTTTAAAAGATAAACTCGCCTACTTTAAAATGCCTCGTTATATTCGCTTTGTAGAAAGCTACCCAATGACTGTAACCGGTAAAGTACAAAAATTTAAAATGCGAGAACAAATGCAAGAAGCGCTTTCTGAAAAAGCATTTTCTTAAGTTATTAGCATTTAATAATTGTTCGAAAATGAAAGAAGGGCAATAACTTAGTTATTGCCCTAGTAATTATTTTGGCTCGTGGGCCCAAAGCGGTTCATTTTCATGCATTTCATATAAACCATGTGCACGATTTATTAGTAAGTTAGCAAAATCTACCTGCGTTTTATCGCGCGATCCTGTACTCATTATTTGATCGGCTTTTAATTGCCACTGCAAAGAAAAATAACGCATTGCGTCTCGTGCGTCTTTCGCGGCGGTTGCCTCAACATGATCTGTTGGTAAGCGACCCGTTATAACCCAATAGTTTTTACCGTTTTGAGCTTTAAATTTCCACATAGCACAAAGAGGCGCTAAAAAACGACTGTCCTTTTCAATCACTGTTTTAGGCATAATGCCTTTTTCAGCTAAATGTTTTTGAGCATTTTGAAAACATTCACGCTGCCATAATACTTTTTGTTGTTCTGCTGCGGCTTGCTCTTCTAGTGTTAACGGCTTTTGTTTTTGTTGTTCCATTTTAATAACCTTTTACTACTTTTTCACCACTTTAAGGGCTTAACAAATAAGGCGCAAGTATAAAAACGGTACTTAGCGCCTCAAAATGTTCTGTTTGCTCTATTTTTGAACGTTATTTTATATTATGGTCAAAAGAGCCCACATCACCTGGAAATACTACCGGCGATTCAATACCCTCTTTGTTTATTGAAGCAACGCCAAAATAGTAATTATCAATCACTACATTTTTAAGCGTCGCGGTTGTAACTTTGCCAACAGCTTTACTATATTGCCATTGCGGTTCGCTAGTATAGCGCCAGTAAATACGGTAGCCAGCAACATTACTATCGCTAGATTCTTGCCACGACAATGTAGTATCGGCAGTAACTGCGCCCTCTATTTCGACTTTTTTAGGTGGCGCCGGCGCCCAAGCCATCGATGCCATAGTTACCGCATTTAGCGATGTTAGTTTTGCGGTGTAATCAAAATCAACGCCCTCAATAGTATCACCGTACTCAACACCATTTTCAGTGCGTAAATCTTGGTGTTGATGATTATAGTTTTCATTAGTTTCCATAATACGGACTGCGGCAAATCCAGCATCATTAAACGGACGGTGATGCCCTCCTCGACCAAATCTATCTAATCGGTAAACCAACATAGTATCTAAATTAGGAATGTATCTGTCGGCAACTGTGTCTATGTAACGTGCTAAGTTACGACTCGCTGAGTCAACCTCGCCACCAGTAAAACGACGTGTTTTTGCTTGCTCTTTAGTTTCTACAACACGCGTACCTTCAGAAAATATACGAGCGGTTGTATTATCCGTTACGCCATTAATACCACTAATATTGCCAATCATGTCGTTGTTTAAAACACCATGTACTTGCCAATCATGTTTTTGCGCATAAGCTGTTAATATTTTACCACCAAACAACCCTTGCTCCTCGCCCGAAAGCGCAGCATAAACAACCGAGCCATTAAATTTATACTTACTTAATACGCGAGCCGCTTCTATAACGCCTGCCACTCCTGATGCGTTATCGTTTGCGCCTGGCGAATCGCTGGTAAAGTCCATAACATCGCTTACACGTGAATCTATATCTCCCGACATCATAACCATTCTATTTGGTTCGCTCATACCGCGTTGAATCGCAACAATATTTACTACTTCAACAGGATTCGGAATACGTTTTTCGCCCGATATAGTCTCTTTTACCTCTATTATTTCTAAGCAACCACCGCAATCAGCTGATATTTTTTCAAACTCTTTTTTTATCCAACGTCTTGCTGCACCAATGCCTCGGGTGTCTGACTTTGTTTCTGATAATGTATGACGCGTACCAAAATCCACTAGCGTTTGAATATCGCTGCCAATACGCTTAGCTGAAATTTCAGCTGCAATGTTATGAAGTTTTTCTTGGTCTTTAAATTTAAGCTCTGACGCATTTGCTGTCAGAACAAAAGAACACGCTACTGCAAGTGTGCTGTATTGCAAAACCTTGCTCGTAATTTTAATACGTGTGCTAAGCATAAATATGACTCCTAATTATTTGAACTCATACCATTACCCAAGCACGCTTTTACTGCAATATATTTGAGTTAAACATAAACATGGTTACGCTGAAATGCAGATTAATGCATTTTCCTCAATACTGCTTAAACTAATTTATTGCTAAATGAGTTCGATAAAAAGTGTATAAAACAAAAACGCCACTAATCGTGGCGTTTTGTTTCATCAAATTCTTTTCGATAGTAACGTTTTTGATAATTTTTTACTTTAGTGTGTACGCCTTTGCTTAAGCTTTTAAATTTAGCCTCAAGTACGTCAACACCGTATAAAATACCGACCACCAGCACCGAGAGTTTAATAGCAGCGCCAAGGTTTTCGGTCGCTATCATAACGCCTATTGATGCAAGCACCCAAATGGTTGCAGCAGATGTTACACCAACTACCGCACCATCTTTTGCAAGCATAACGCCAGCACCTAAAAAGCCAATACCTGTAATTATTTGCCCAACTACACGAGAATGATCTATCACATCCCCTTGTAAATTAAACGCAGTGGATAAAAACAAATACGTACCCAAGGTTATTAACGCTGAAGTACGAATGCCTACAGGTTTACCACGCAATTGGCGCTCTATACCAATAATGGCACCACAAAAAGCCGCAGTACCAATAGCCGCCCACGAATACGGGGCTACATCAATTAAATCTAAAAAAGTCACTATTAACCTTATATTTTATTAGCTATAGCCACCGCCGTTCTTAAACGTTGGCTACCAAACGCTGACATTTTACTAAAATCACTTCGCGCAATAGGTACATATTGGCAATCTATTGCGAGCTGTTTGTCGTTACCGGGCTCACAAAACGGATCGTGGACATACACGCAATGCTCATCAAGGTGCGTAACACACACCCAATGTGGCGATTTTTTACCATCAAAACTGTATGTGCTAATTAATAACAGCACGCTAAAGCCTTTACTTAACCACTCCTCAATATGCTCAAGTTCTACATCTTTATGTGTAAGGGGTATATTTGCCTGTGCAATACTATCTACAAATTGCTGATGCACTGTGGCAAGTACCAATTTTTTGTTTTCGTTGCGTACGCCATCTAAAAATAAAGGCTCGGTGGTATTAACCATTACCTCGCTTTTAAAACCACGCTTATTAGCCGCAAGTGCCAAACCAAACGGATGGCACCCTCCATGACCCGATGTCATAAAAATGGTGGTACCTTCACGCCAAAGTGCTAACTCATGTGATTGAGTAAGCTCAGTAGTAGGCTCAAGTGCGCCCATTGCCATTAATAGCGCAGCAGGTCCGCACGTAAACTCTGTAGTTTGCTGATACCACGGCGTTAAACGCGCCACTTTTAACTCACTTGTTTGTCGAATGTTTTTTTGCATTCGTAGTGCGTCACTGTGATCGTCGTAATAATCGCTGTATTGACCAAATACCCTGTAACCTAAACTTGTATAAAGCCCAATCGCACTTTCGTTATTTACAGCCACTTCTAAGCGCAAGTACAGCCGAGCGCGCTCATACGTTTCTTTTTCAAGGCTAGTAAGCAGTGCTTTTGCAATACCTTTACCTTGCATAGTTGGTAAAACAGCAAGCGAATATAAACGCGCTAAACGAGTCCCTTTATGGCACCACACTAGCCCATAGCCGCATAATTGCTCGCCATTTTCTGCAACGAGTAAAATACCGTGCTTAGCACTTAGCCAGCGCTTTAAACTGCGCGGGCTCAATTTATCATTATTAAAGCAGGCATTTTCAACGTCAATCAGTGCATTTAAATCACTGCTAAGCGCTTTTCGAATAACAAGGTTGCTCATGTTATTACCCACGGCCTCGTGCTTCTAAGCGTTGTTTAAATTCATCCATAATGATCATGTATAGCTCGTCACCTAAATAGCCGTCTTCTACTTTGTGATCAATACTTGGGTTGTCGTTTACTTCAAGCACGTATGCTTTGCCTTGATGCTCTTTAACATCTACGCCATATAAACCTTTACCCACTGTTTTACATGCTTTTAAAGCTGCATCTAATACCGCTTTTGGTAACTCAAAGGTTGGCAATGTTTCAAAGCCACCAGAGAAAAATCGTTTAGCATCGTGGTTATAAATTTGCCAATGGTTACGCGCCATTAAATAACGACATGCATAAATTGCACGACCATTTAACACACCCACTCGCCAATCGTATTCGGTATACATGTACTCTTGTGCAAGCACTAATGCGCTAAACTCAAACAGCTCTGTAAGCTTAGCTTCAAGCTCATCACGGTTTGAAACTTTAAAAACACCTTTTGAAAAAGACCCTTCAGGCATTTTTAAAACAAGCGGATACGTAAACGCTTCTTCTAATTGCTCAAGCGTTTCACTTGATTGATCAGCCACTACAACCGTTTTTAAACTTGGCACTTTTTGATAATTAAATGCATCGTGTAAATACACTTTATTACAACAACGTAAAATAGACTCAGCGTCGTCAATAACCACTAAACCAAGGCTTTGCGCTTTGCTCGCAAGGCGATACGTTGGGTGGTCAATCGCTGTAGTTTGGCGAATAAATAACGCATCAAATTGAGCAATGTTATCAATTTCGTCAAAACTTAATGCTTGTGCATTAATACCGTGTTTAGCCGCTGCTTTAATAAAACGCGCAATGGCGTCTTTATCACTCGGCGGCACTTTTTCGTTATGATCAACAAGTATTGCCATGTCCCATCTAAAACGACGTTGTACCGAACTAATACGCCACTGAGTTTTAGTAAAGTTATCTAGCTTTGCAACAAAGTCACTGTACTGCTGCTCACTTAAAGACGACAAAGACCCTTGTTGTAATAAGCCTTGTTCATCAACAAATAAAATAGGCGCAGGATATTGTTTAAATACCGACTTTGCCGCTTTTGACTGTAAATCGTTTTGGGCATTACCAAAGTAAAGTGCGCCATCTATTTGGCCCAAATTTAGCATAGGTGCTTGACCACTGCGAAGTGCATTAATGGTTTTTACACTGGGTAAAACTTGGTGTTTGCGCGCCTCAGCAAGTAACGAGCAATAGTAACCTTTGCTCAAGTATTGGCTTGAGTCGCACAGATTAATAATGCGTGTTTTTGGTTCGTTATGTTTTGGGTAATCACGTAAGTAGGTATTAAACGTAATTACATTTTCGAACGATTGAGCAAGCGTTTGCTCGTTGTTATCAACCACAATTAAGGTTTTAAACACGACTTTTCCTAGTTAAGTCAAAATATAAAAGCATGCCTAGTAAAATATTAAGCATTATAAATAGAAACACCCATCGTACTAAGTGGCGCATTATTGCAAATCACTTAATACGATGGGTGCTTTAACAGGTACCTACTGTACACGTTAGCGCTTAAATTGCTTAAGCGACATGTGCTTTATATGCCCTTTTTTAAAAACGCACAAACGAGATATTTTTAGCGTGAAGATGAAAAATATTGATTAACTATATTTTCCACCTAATGCAGATTAAAATACGCAAAACAGTACTTTATAAGAGTTTAAAAATGTCGCTGCCTGCTTGCCCAAAGTGCCAATGTGAATATGTTTACGAAGACCAACAACTGCTTGTTTGCCCTGAGTGCGCTCATGAGTGGAACCCAAATAATACAAACGATGACGACGCTATTTTAGTTAAAGATGCCAACGGCACTGTGCTAAATGATGGCGACAAAGTGACAGTAGCCAAAGATTTAAAAATTAAAGGCAGCTCGCAAGTAATTAAAATTGGCACCAAAGCGGTAGTTAGAAAAGTGCTTGATAAAAAAGATCACGAGCTAGATTGTAAAGTAGAAGGCATTGGCGAAATGATGGTAACAGCAAAGTTTGTGAAAAAGGCTAACTAGTTTGAGTAGGTCGGATAAATGGAGAAGCCATGTCATCCGAGAATTAATTCATGAATAAAAATAAGCGTTTATTGTGTTGGTAATTAGGACGGGTGTCATCCTAATTAAACCTCTTTTAAAATTAGGCAATACCTAAATCTTTACTAGTCGCCCACTTTAAGGCGTGTTCTTATACGCCTTTATTGGCTTATTATGTAACTGCTTTTTTTGTTCTTTCTATTGCGCTTAAAAAACCATCGACACCTTCATGCATAGGAGATTTATCTCCATGTTTTTTATCCAACGTATCTGATGCATTTTTCGATACTGCATCAATAGCTGAGCTAAGTAGCTTTTTCATTAAGTCAGGATCTGATTGACCCAATGCTTCAATTTGCATTTTGAAATTTTGATATGATTTAGCTAATGCCTCTTTATGAGCATACTCTTGTTGTAATCGCTGACTTTCACTTCTTCTCTTAGACGCAAATAAAGTAAGCCATAAAATAGGTAACACAATAGGTAACTTATACAAAATGCTTGAAGCTAGCTTACTTGGGTCTGTAATTTCAACAAACTTAATAAAGAAAAGCCCAACTTCTTGAGTAATAGATAAAAGAGCAACCAAAACTAATACGGATATTGAGCTATAAAATAGCTTTGAATAATTTTCAATCGGTTTATTAAAAGACTCTTTAAGATCGTGGTAGGCCGTGGCTAATCCTGCACTTGTTGCCCCAGGTAATAGGCTTTCAATTTCATCATTTAGAGTTTTATATTTTAATTCTTGTTGCTTTTTAAATTCTTCTAAATGTTTTTCTCTAGCAATAATTTCGGCCTTTAAACCTCCTTCGAAATTCCCTTCATCATTCTTAGTTCCAAATACATCTAAATGATATTCTCTAAAATCCTTTAGCTTACCTTTAACTTCACTAAGTAAACTTTTAATGGTTTCTGATTCGGTTTCTGCTAACTCCAATGCACTATTTATTTCAGACGCAATTGATTCGTTAACGCTATCCCCATCAAGCAAATCGCTTTTATACTGTTGAATTTTTTCATAGTTTTCTTCGAGTTTTTCCTCAAAACTATTAATTCTGGTACTTAAGCTTTCTTCTTCACTGTCATCAAAGTAATGTGTTTCTAATTCTTTAATACGTTGATTTGAAACCTCTGATTCTGAAACAAGGCTTGACGCACTCTCCTTATACTTAGAAATTGTATCCAAAATAGAGCTTGCTTCAGTCTGAAATGAATTTAACTTTGAATTAATTGTTTTCGTGTACGCTACGAATGAGGCACTTGCAGACTTTGCTGCTTTACCTGCAACAACTTGATAAGGCCTAATATAAGTTAATAAATTATCTAGATGCTTATTAGCATTTGTAATATGCCCAATGTTCCGATTATTTTGATAGCTTTTTATTTGCTGTAAGCACGAATTACATTGACCATGATAATTATCCCAAGTTGAAGGTGGTATTAGTTCTGGATCACAAGCTTCTAATAAAGAATTTAAATAATTAACTACTTTTTTAAATCTTGCAATTTCCTCCACACTCGTTACGACAGTTTCATCGTCAACAAGCACCTCATCAGTTACATCAAGTATTTCTTCCCATACTAGTTTAAAAGCATGATTTTCAAATTGTTGAATCCAACGACTCATATAGTTCCCTTATCTTTTGATTCGTCGCAGCTTAAATCCAGCAACTACCATATAGCATTATATTAAACACCACTTTGATGCTTTATAACACCAAAACGGCGTATATTTCTTGGCTCAATAATTCCACCAAACAACTCTAATGTAAACAAGTAATTACGTATGTTATAAAATCCACGTTGTTAAAAAATACCAAAACGACTTTTAATAATGTTATGAAAAAATTAGCTTTGTCAGATGGTGTTCTCTTAAAAAACCAAAACCTTATAAAATCTCTACCACCACGTATTCATGGGCTTTACCTGCAATTGTTAACGTAATTTCATCATCAATCTGTTTATTTAATAACTGCTTACCCATTGGTGCGCCGGGTGTTACAACGGCAATGGAATGCTGTTTAACGTTTACTGTTAAACCACCAGCGGCTGGGCCTAAATAAAACCATTTTTGGGCTGCTTTATCATCTTCTAAACATACAAGCGACCCGACTATTATTTTGTCGGTTGGTTTTTCGTTAAAGGCAGGTTCGAACAATTCTATGCTTTTATAGCAATCGTTTACGCGCTGGGCTTGACCTTGTGCTAAATAAGCGGCTTCGAGCCCTAAGGTATCGTATTTATTTTCAGCTATGTTTTCTTCATGTGTGGCTGTGTCGTGCGCAGTTTTTGCCGCAACTTTTGCTGTTGTAAGCTGCGCTTCTAACGCAAAACGAAGGTGTTCTATAACGTGGGCTTTATTCATGGGGTTAATACAATACTGGCAGTAAAAATAAGGCGATTAGTTTAACATTTTTGCAGGGCTTAAAACCATTATTTTAAGCCCTGCACATTTGTTGGAGGTTGGGTGACTGGTTGATGTTGTTATTGAATAGTTATTGAGTAGTTATTGGGTGCTTTTAAAGCCCCAATCAAGTAATTAAAAATAAAGAGCTGCATATTTATTGGTTGAAAAACCACTCTTTACTTATTAATTCTCGTTTTATGGCATATCCATTAATGTTTGGGTTTTTACGTCTACTTTTACTTCGTAGTTTTTTGCACTTACCCCCATTAATTCAGGTAATGTTGCCGCTATACAAATAGATGAAAACGTACCTACTACAATGCCTGTAAACAAGGCTATAGCAAACCCTTGTAATGGCGCACCAGCTAAAAGCCAAACACTTGCAACTGTAGCAAGGGTTGTACCCGATGTAATTAAGGTACGTGTAAACGTGCTTTTTATTGCATCGTTAATAATAATGGCAGGTGATACGTTTGCGTTAGACTTTACTCGCAGTAACTCACGCACTCTGTCGCCTACAATAATAGAGTCATTGAGTGAATAACCAATAATGGCTAGTAAACTTGCAAGTACGGTTAAGTTAAACTCAAGTTGTAACAATGAGAACAAGCCAAGTATTAGTACTAAATCGTGTACTAGTGCAACCACTGAGCCAACAGCTAGGCGCCATTCAAAACGCACTGCAAGGTAAAGCATTACTGCAATCATGGCGGCAAACATAGCTAAACACCCTTGGTCAAATAATTCATCCCCTACTTGTGAGCCAATATAAGCTGATGATAATACGGTTGCGTCTATATCGGTGTTTTGCGTTACTGCGCTTTGCCAGTCGCTGCTATTATTGACCGATGATTTATTTGCACTAGGTGCCTCTCTTAATTGAAAGTGGTTATTACCTTGGCTGGTTAATTCAAAATCGCCGTTATGATTTTTAGCAATAAACTGCTCTAGGTTTTTAAGCTCTACGCTTTGACTGGTAGTAAACTCTGTTAAGTAGCCACCCGTAAAATCTAAACCAAAATTAAGACCTTTTTGAGTCAGTGTAAATACCGATAGCAGTACAAGAGTGGCGCTTAATACTAAGCCCATAAAACGCAAACGAGTGCCCTTTTCGCCTTTTAAAAAATAATTAAGCATTTGCACTTACTCCACCTTTTTTACCAAATTTTAAATACAATGTCTGACTCAATACTTTTGATACATATACACCGGTGAACACACTGGTTAATAGCCCTAGCGCTAAGGTAATAGCAAAGCCTTTTACTGGTCCGTAGCCTATTCCATATAAAATAAGCGCGGTGATCATGGTGGTTATATTGGCATCAAATATTGTATTTGCTGCTTGTTTATAGCCCTCTTGAATTGCTTGATACGGACCTCGTCCTCTTCGTCGCTCTTCTTTAATACGTTCAAATATAATTACGTTTGTATCTACTGCCATGCCTATGGTTAGTACTAAACCGGCAATGCCTGGCAGTGTTAAAACTACACCTGGTAATAAAGACATTAGCCCTACAAGTGACGTTAAATTTAATATAAGTGCAACGTTTGCAATAAGACCAAGGCGTTTATACCACATAGCCATAAACGCAAGTGTAATACCCAATCCCAGCATAAGTGCAGCTAAACCATTACTGATGTTTTCGCTTCCTAAACTTGGACCAATTGTTTGTTCGTGAACAATAGTGACAGGTGCAGTAAGCGAGCCCGCTCTTAGTAATAAAGCAAGATCAGCAGCCGCTTGTGTGCTTTTCATATTGGTAATACTAAAGCGAGAACTTAAATGCTGAGCAATGTTAGCTACATTTATTACTTCACTTTTTTTAACTACTTCGCCTTTGGCATTTTGAGAATACTCAGAGTAAACGGTTGCCATTGGCTTACCAATATTAGCTTTAGAAAAAGTAGACATTGCGTCGCCGCCCTGCCCATCAAGGCTTAACTGCACAAGCGGCTTGCCCCAATCATCGCGACCAAGGTTCGCATTATTAATATGATCACCGGTAAAAATAGGCACAGGATCGAGCTTTATAGTCCCGCCCGATTGCATATTAAAAGTTTGCCCGCCAATTTCTTTTAATTGGTAAAAACCAAGTGATGCCGTTGCACCAATAATACGTTTTGCTTCGGTAGGATCTTGCACACCAGGTAACTCAATACGAATACGTTGTTTACCTTGGCGCTGTGTTACGGCTTCGGTAATGCCAAGTTCTTCAATTCGTGAACGAAGCGTTGTAAGCGTTTGCCCCATTACTTCTTTATCGAACGCGCTACGTCCTTTTTCTGAGTAATTAAATTGTACAATGCTTACATTACCGTTACTGCTTTTGGTTGTGGTTAAGTTAGAAAAGCGGCTATTTATTTCATCTACAACTGCACTTAATTTGTCACTTGTGCCATCTAATGCATTTATTTCAAAGCCATGCTGGGTTTGCTGTGCTTTTACACCATGTGCCTTTTGTTTAATGATGATTGATTTTGCTTGCTGATACGCACTTACTAATTGTTCATCAACTGCTTTTTCAAGATCTACATCAAGTACAAATAACACACCCCCATTTAAATCAAGCCCTAGCTTAATTGGTGAAAGACCAATATTTTGTAACCATAACGGGCTTGTTGCATGCTCAACAATTTTAACTTGCACAGTAGGAAATTGTGCTTTTATATCAGCTTGTGCCTGAGCACTTTTTGTTGGCTCATTAAGTAACACATTAATTGATGATTGATCATCAAGCCCTTGCGCTACGGTTAAGCCGTTATCGTTTAAAAACGACACAAGTTTATTTGTACTTGGAAGTGTTTGATTTTCGCTATGCGGTGCCGCACTAATATTCAACCACGATTTGTTTGGATATAAGTTTGGTAATGCGCTTATAGCAAGTAAAACCAGCACTACAAGCATGGCGATATAACTTAACTTAAATTTTGCCGTTAACGGCTTTTTGGTATTTTTTACGTTTAACATGTCTAATCCTTACTACCCACTAAATAGTGAGTAACATGCCTGTTTATGTATTTTATTTAGGTGTACATAAATCAAGGCACAATTAATTTACAGGCTTGAGCTCTAACTAAGCAAAAACCAATTAAAATTAAATAGGAAAAATTAAGCGTGGTAAGTCGTTACCGCTGTATACAGTAAGTTGGCGTCTTTCCAACCACTTAGCCGTGACTTTTTACTTTTTGAAACGAGGGTATACCAAGGCTTGGGTTTATTTACTGGTTGCGACTGTAAATATATTTGCTCGGTAATAGTGTGTGCAAAAAATTCAAATATCACATCATACTGAGGTTCGCTTTGCTCGTTATATAAGAACAATGATGAATTATTTGCAGTAAACCTAGGCTGATGCGCCCAATAATCAGTTTGATGATTTTTTTTATGTTGTCCATCGCTCATTTTTTTTACAACTAATGGCGCTTTGGTTAAATCAACAAAACTGATAGATGAAATTTGTGAAGCCGTATCAATACTTAAATCATGTTTAACACTCGCAGCTTGGCCTTGCACACTAAAAAGTGCAGCTATAAGCAAAAAAGTAGTTAAAAAAACGCGAAATTTAAACATTAATTTAAAATCTTAAATAAGAAGTAGCTATTATATAAGGGCAGTCAATTAAAATACAATAGCCTGATATGTATTTAGTTTAATTTTTTATTCACCCTACCTTTCAAAATATTAATGCGGTTTTAGTCAAAGTGTATTACGCAAATATATTTTTAAATAATCTTTAATATAAAATACACAGCGTTTAAACCGGCTATTTCAACAACAATAAATAGACTATAGCCCTACTAGATTATAAAAAACCAATCATTTATAACTAGGCTTATTTTATTATTGGTAATTTATTATTCATTTAACATTCATTTAATGATTTTTTTGGTAAAATAACTGAAAACCTGTAACAGTTCACACAATAAATGTGCAAGTTGCATAGACTATACGAAATTAGTATAATGAAATGTAAACAAATAGCTAAATTTTTATTTTTCTTAATTATGTTATGGCTAGTAAATATTAGGCAAAAAGAGTCATTATGAAACAAAACATATTTAATAAAATAGCCTCAAAATTTTATAATAAAAGTTTAAAGCTAATAAACACCTTAAGTAATGACACTGACCTAAAAAAGCTGATAGACAATAGCGAAATAGTTTCTTTTGATATTTTTGATACAGTGATCCTCAGAAAAGTCCTTGAACCTGCTGATATTTTTACAATTGTTGAAAATTTATATAATGATGAATATAAAAAGCTAGAAATAGACTTTAAAAGTATCCGAAGTAAAGCCGAACCAGAAGCAACTAAAATACTAGCTCAGGTAAATGGCACTCAATCGATTGGCTTAGATGAAATATACGCACATATACAAAAAACACAAAATTTAGACAGTAAAATAATAAATGTACTAAAAGCACTAGAGATCGAAATAGAATTAAAATTTTGTGTTAAAAACGAATATATGTACTCTTTTTATCAATATTGTATTGATAATGGGAAAAAAGTTATTTTTACCTCGGATATGTACTTACCTGAGTATGTAATAAAAAAAATCCTTCACGATAATGGGTACACAAAGTTCCATCAATTATACTTATCATCTGTAATTCGTAAATCGAAGTCTAAAGGTGGGTTATACTCACATATTCTTAATGACCTATCTTGTAAACCATCTAAGCTTTTACATGTTGGTGATTATTATTACGCCGATGTGATCAACGCGATGAAAGAAGGCATAAAGCCTTATTATTACAAAAAAACAAGTGAATATGCGCTAAGCCATAATTCGTTTAAAAGACTAAGACAGCTATATCCCCCGAAGTTATCCATAGAAGAATCTATTTATTTTGCGACGATCATTAATAAAACCTTTACCCAAAGAAATAATAACAATGAGAATATTTGGTACGACTTTGGTTATGTTTACTGCGGAATAATATATTTTGGCTTAACTCGCTGGTTTACTGGTCAGGTTATGCACCAAGAAATAGAACATATATTTTTTCTTGCTCGCGACGGCTATATTATGAATAAAGTTTATACCCTTATGAACCAAGGAACGAGTACACCTCCTAGTAAATACATGTATGCATCGAGAAGGGCTATAAATATCCCTACTATATACAATGGTATAGACGAGCATTCAATAAAAGTACTGTGTCATTTCGTTCCTAATTTAAGCGTTGAAAATTACCTTGATAGAGTCGATATAGATGCAAAAAAACATATTGACCAAATAAAAGAAGTTGGGTTTTCTGATCAAAAACATACAATAGAAACAGATAACGATAAGAATAAATTAGCTAAACTATTTAATTTATTAGCTAACGATGTATGCAATATTGCGGCTGTCGAAAGAGAAAACCTATTAACTTACTTGCATCAGATTGGATTTATGGATGCAAAAAAAGTCGCTATTGTTGATATTGGGTGGCAAGGAACAATTCAGAATTCGTTAAATAAGTTAATGCTACTAGAAAATAAAGAAATAGATATTAATGGCTATTATCTTGGCACATTTCAAACTGCAATGAAGTTTGCTAAAAAAGGGTTTCCGATGTCTGGTTATATGTGTAACTTTTCGGAACCTAAAAGTAATCATCAGGTTTTATCTAAAGGTGTACACATGTTTGAGTTTATTTTTTCGGCGCCTCACGGCTCTGTAATTAAATTTGATAAAAAGAATGATAAAGCTGAGCCTGTTTTTGAACCTAATGATTTTTCTAGCGGTAAGTTAGATACGATAAACGAATTTCAAAAAGGTGCTATGGATTTTATTACTGACTTTATGGCGACTGAGAGAGATTATAAAACAATGAATATAGCACCTGAAACAGCCATAAAACCTATATCTCGGTTATTAAATAGCCCTACCTATAGCGAATCTGTAAATTTTGGTAACCTCAAACATTCTGAGTATGTGGGTGCAAATAGCCATGAAAGTTACTTTGCTAAAACATCAGATCCATTAAAAATGTTTATTAATCCGATCAAATTTAAACAAGCCTATAGTAAATCATTATGGAAAGCTGGTTTTAGAAAACGCTATATGAGATACCTACTACCAGAAAACTTATACTGCTACTTTAAAAAGCATTAATTTTTGTAACTCCCTTTAATGCTGCAATACCTTTTACTATTATCATGTTAGGGGGTTTTTAAATGTTAGCGTTACTTAACTAGCTTACGTTTTAACTCGTTATTTATAAAAATAGCTTCCTCACCAAACGATGAATATGAATTTAATTAAAAAGTAGCTCGCTAATTATTTCGGCTATTAATTTTAATGCTCGTAGGTTTTGTGATTTTTAGGTTTTACCCCATAAATTAACTTCTGTCAGCCATAGCTAAAAGTGCATACGTTAATTAATATTTCAAAGAACGAAGCCTTTAATTTTGAATTAAATATCTACCCTTTGTTTTAATTTATTGTGCTTGCTTAGCTTATATTTGTAAGTAATTTATCTAACTAACCGACTCTGAGATAATTAATGCGCTCCAGACAAACCTCCACAAAAAACCCAGATGCTATGAACCTACGTCAAAGTGTAAAAACGCTTTGGCCCTACCTTACAAAGTTTAAGGGCAGAGTATTTATAGCGTTAATAGCATTGATTGGTGCTAAAGGTGCCACTTTGTTAATGCCGTGGGCACTTAAAGAAATTATAGACTCGGTTGATAAGTCGATTAACCCACTTTTAGTTATCCCCGTTTTATTATTATTGATGTACGGTGCTCTACGTTTTACTAGCGTGTTTTTAGGTGAAATAAGAGATGCTGTATTTTCTCGCGTTACCGAACACGCCATGCGTGATATTGGTTTAAAGGTATTTAAGCATTTACATTCGCTTGAGCTTGCCTTTCATTTAGACAGGCAAACTGGTGGTATAAGCCGTGATATAGAGCGCGGAACTAGCGGGTTAAGCTTTTTAATGCGCTTTTTAATGTTTAATATTGTGCCTACCTTATTTGAAATACTCACAGTAGCCATTATTTTTGGTACGTTGTTTTCTGTTTGGTTTGCGCTAGTAACGCTTCTTGCTGTGGCTATATACATTACTTTTACAGTTACGGTAACTCAGTGGCGTAACCGCTTTATTAGAGAAGCAAATGCTGCCGATAATCAAAGTAATACCCGTGCAATTGACAGTTTACTGAATTATGAAACTGTAAAATATTTTAATAACGAAGAATTTGAAGCGCAGACTTACGACACCTTTTTAGCACAATGGGAAAAAGCTCGTTTAAAAAATAGAATGTCGTTACTTGCGCTCAACTCAGGCCAAGCACTTATTATTGCTTGTGCTATTACGGCTTTAATGTGGCTTGGTGCAAGCGAAGTGGTTACCGGTGAGCTTTCTATTGGTGAGCTTGTGATGATTAACGCATATATGATTCAGTTGTTTTTACCGCTCAATTTTTTAGGCTTTGTATATCGCGAAATAAGACGCGCCCTTACCGACCTTGAAAACATGCTTGGGCTACTTAATAAAAAACCACTTATTACTGATTCATCAACCGCTAAAGTGTTAAATATTCAACATGGTGAAATTGCATTTAAAAATGTAAGTTTTAGTTACGATGTGCATCGCCCTATTCTTAATAATCTTAGCTTTAGTGTTAAAGCAGGCAGTAAAGTAGCCATCGTTGGCGCCAGTGGTGCTGGTAAAAGTTCGTTAGCGCGACTGCTTTATCGTTTTTATGATACAAACGCTGGTGAAATTAGTATTGATAACCAAGCTATAAATAACGTAACACTTCAGAGCCTTCGACAAGCCATTGCAATAGTCCCACAAGATACGGTGCTGTTTAATACCACTATTCGTGAAAATATCGCTTACGGCAGACCATCAGCAAGCGATACTGAAATTGACGAAGCCATTGCAATGGCGCACTTAAAAGACTTTATAGGCACACTTGATAAAGGCGATAAAACACTGGTTGGCGAACGTGGTTTAAAAGTATCAGGCGGTGAAAAACAGCGTATTGCCATTGCGCGCGCCATTTTGAAAAAATCCCCTATTTTAATTTTTGACGAAGCTACATCTGCACTCGACTCTCATTCTGAGCAAGCAATACTCGCAGCAATGCGTGAAGTTGCCAGTAACCACACGAGTATTGTTATTGCCCATCGCCTTTCTACTATTACCGACGCAGACACTATTATTGTACTCAAAGCTGGTGAGATTATTGAGCAAGGTAGGCACGATGAGTTACTTACTCTCGCCGGAGAATATGCCCGTATGTGGGAGCTACAGCATAAAAAATAAATAATGTGTAACACCTTTTAGCTCTTATGCTTACCGGTATTAGAGCTAAAAAAAGGTTTTAAAGCGCCTACTAGCCTTTCTCTTTTCTTCTAAATTAGTTTTATCGAGCACTGTGGTGATTCACCTCAAAAGGTTTGTTTGTATGATTGATATCTATAACAATCGATAAGTTAAATATTCGTAACAATAAAAATGATTCACTGCAGCTTTAATTCAATCAGTGATACTCAGGAGTAAGTAATGAAAAAGAGTTTAATTGCAGCTGCATTAGCTGCCACATTTATTACCGGCTGTTCAGAGCCGCAAACAACAAAAACAGACGAGCAAAAACCTAAAGTAACTACAACAGTAGCGGCAGAAAAAGCTGAGTTAGGTAGTTTTGGTGTTGACCTAACAGCACGTAACGAAGCCGTTAAACCAGGCGATGATTTTTTTATGTATGCCAGTGGTACTTGGTATGACAACTATATAATGCCTGCAGATAAAACGCGTTATGGTGCATTTTCAGGATTAGCAGAGCGCAGCGAAGATGATGTTAAAGCTATTATTGAAGAAATAGCCGCACGTAAAGATTTAAACGCAGAAGAAAAACTAGTCGCTGATTTTTACAATGCGTATATGGATACCGAAACACTTAATAAACTAGGTATAGCGCCTATCAAGCCATTATTAAGTGAAATTAGTGATGTATCGTCGACTGATGATTTAGCTAAAATGTTTGGTAAGTCTTGGTTAACCGGTAATAAAGCCCCTTTTGGTGGCGGCATGTGGTTTAATCGCCTAGACCCTAATAAATATGAAATGTCGCTAGGTGCTGGTGGTTTAGGCCTACCAGATCGTTCTTACTACCTTGAAGACGCTGAGCGTTTTGTTAAAACCCGTACAGCTTATATTGCCCACATTGCTGACATGCTTGAGTTTGCAGGCACTGAAAATGCAACTGAACGTGCTCAAGCTATTTTAGACCTTGAAACCAAAATTGCACAAGGTCATTGGCCTCGCGAAAAGCGCCGTAATCGCGATTTAACCCTGAACCAAGTTGAACGTGCCGATTTAAGCACTGGTTATCCTGGCTTTAACTGGGATTTATACTTTGCGCAAACAGGTTATAAAGTACCTCAGTTAAATGTATCTCAGCCTGAGCCAATAAAAGCGATGATTGAGCTAATCAATCAAGAAGATATTGCAGTATGGAAAGACTACCTAACGTATCACGCAATTAGCGGTAACGCAGGTTTACTATCAGAGGAAGTATTTAATACTAACTTTGCTTTTTTTGGCAAAGAACTAAACGGACAACAAGAACCTCGCCCTCGTTGGAAACGTGCAATAAGTGAAATGTCTGGCACAAGTTCGCTTGGTTTTGCTATTGGTAAAATATACGTAGCACGTTACTTCCCTGAATCATCAAAACAACAAATGTCAGAGCTGGTTGAAAACCTTCGTATAGCCCTTGGTGAACGTATTGATAATCTAGAATGGATGGGCGATGCAACTAAAGTAAATGCGCGCGCTAAGCTGGCTGCATTTGTACCAAAAATTGGTTACCCCGATGTATGGCAGTCTTATGAAGGTTTAAGTATTACTAAAAATGATTTGATTGGTAATGTGAAAAACATGCGTGAATATTTTCATGCAGAAAGTGTTGAAAAAGAGCTACAAAAAACAGATCGTAACCGCTGGGGCATGACGCCACAACGCGTAAACGCTTACTACAATAGCTCGTTTAATGAAATTGTATTTCCGGCTGCCATATTACAACCGCCGTTTTTCGATCCAAATGCCGATCCGGCTGTAAACTATGGTGGTATTGGCGCTGTAATTGGTCACGAAATGGGTCATGGATTTGACGATCAGGGTTCAAAATCAGACGAAAACGGTGTGCAACGTAACTGGTGGACTGATGCTGATCGCGCTGCATTTGACGAAAAAGCCGATCAACTGGCTGCCCAGTACAGTAAATACGAGCCAATCGAAGGTAACTTTGTAAATGGTCGAAATAGCCTTGGCGAAAACATTGGTGATGTGGGTGGTTTATCAATGGCTTATCACGCTTACAAACTCAGTTTAAATGGTAAAGAAGCACCTGTTATTGATGGTGTTACTGGCGATCAACGTTTCTTCCTTGCGTGGGCACAAGTATGGAAAGAAAAACGTACTGAGCAAAGCATGCTTAACCAACTTCGTAGTGGCACACATGCACCAGGTCGCTTTAGAGCACAAGCACCACGTAACCACGATGCATGGTATAAAGCGTTTGATGTAAAACCAGGCGATGCGTTATACCTTCCTGAAGACGAGCGTGTACGTATTTGGTAAGTAACACTTACTTTTTATTACTTAGTAAGGCAACCTGTTATACAGGTTGCCTTTTTTGTTGAATTAAATTTACACATAATAGATATAATTCCAACGCCTAGAACCCTCGATGATCCCATTAATAAAATGCATTTTACATGGATTTTAAACGTTACCGTTTTAATCTGTTTTAATACTTACTAGCCCTTGGTTGCATTTACCTTTAGAATACGCAGTATAATTTTATTCTATTATTTACATATATTAAGGCGAAACGCAGATGGGAAGAGCTTACCAAAACAAAAAAGATTCAATGGCTAAGACTGCGGGTGCTAAAACTAAAGTTTATTCTAAGTACGGAAAAGAAATTTATATTTGTGCTAAAAACGGCGGTGTAGACCCAGATGGTAACTTATCATTACGCCGTTTAATTGAACGCGCTAAAAAAGACCAAGTACCAGCACACGTTATTGACCGCGCAATAGACAAAGCAAAAGGCGGCGGTGGTGAAGACTACGCAGCAACTCGTTACGAAGGTTACGGCCCTGGTAACTGTATGATTATTGTTGACTGCTTAACAGATAACAACAAACGTACTTTTGCTGATGTACGTGTTTGCTTTACTAAAGCAAACGCTAAAATTGGCGCTCAAAACTCTGTTTCTCATTTATTTGATCACCTTGCTATTTTTGTATTTGACGGTGATGACGATGAAACGGTACTTGAAGCATTAATGATGGCTGATGTTGATGTAACTGACGTAGAAGTAGATGACGGTAAAGTAACTGTTTTTGCTCCTCATACAGAGTACAACAATACACGTACAGCGCTTGAAGAAATGGGCGTGACTGAATTTGATGAAGATCTAATTAGCTTCGTTCCACAAATTGAAACGCCGATTGAAGGCGAAGACGTAGAAGTGATGGAACGCTTTTTAGCCATGCTAGAAGATTGCGACGACGTACAAAACGTTTATCATAACGCGCAATTCTAAAACCTGATTTACTAAGTTAGAACTATTTTAAGCCAACAGCTATGTTGGCTTTTTCATTTTTAGAACATGGTATTAATATGAACTCCCTTAAAGAGCTTAAAAGCGGCAAACTTGCTGGTGCTACTCACCTGCAATTAGTAGAAGAGTTAACAATATTCCCTGAAGAGATTTTTAGCTTAGCTGACACGCTTGAAGTACTCGATTTATCAAATAATAGCTTATCAACACTACCTGATGAATTTGCCTGTTTAACACGCCTTAAGCGAGTATTTTTATCGTTTAATCAGTTTAAGCATATTCCTGCGGTTTTAGCTAAATGCCCTGCTCTGATAATGGTTGCATTTAAGGGCTGTAAAATAACTGAATTTGGCGATTATTGTTTACCAAAAAATATTGAATGGCTCATACTCACCGACAATAATATTACTGAATTACCTCAAAGTTTTGGCCAATTTACACAGCTTAAAAAGCTCGCGCTTGCAGGCAATCAACTTAAGCAACTGCCTAGTAGCATGGCGCAATGTAAAAGCCTTGAGCTTGTTAGGCTCTCTGCTAATAACTTAACGCAGGTAGACGACTGGCTGTTTGAATTACCAAAACTTGCTTGGCTTGCGTTTGCCGGTAACAATTTTAATAAAGCCCAATGCCTTACAAAATGTAGCTTAGAAAATAAACCTCTTAACGATTACACACTTAGTCATGTTATTGGTCAAGGTGCATCGGGCGTTATTCATTTAGCAAAATTGGTTGATAACGCTGTAGCGATTAAGCTATTCAAGGGCGCAATTACCAGCGACGGCTACCCGCTTGATGAAGTAAATTGCTGCTTACAAGCAGGCGATCACGCTAACTTAATCAAGGTACTTGCCTACATAGAGCAAAGTGAGCAACTTGGTTTAGTGATGGAGCTTATAGGTGAAGGCTTTTGCAACTTAGGTTTACCTCCAAGCCTTGAAACCTGTACGCGTGACACCTTTAATGATGATTGCCATTACTCAACTCAGGCTATTTTAAAAATTACACAGCAAATGGTAAGTACCCTACACCATTTGCATATTCATAAAGTAAGCCATGGCGACGTGTATGCGCATAACACCATGATAAACAAAGATGCTGATGTATTATTTGGTGATTTTGGTGCAGCTACAAACTTAGCTATGTTAAGTGATTATCAACAAAAGCAAATGGAGTTAATTGAAGTACGTGCATTAGGGTGTTTAATTGAAGACTTACTAGGCACTGTAACGGGCGATGATAGACAAAGTGAGCTCTTTGTTAAAATGTCCGATATTGTAAGCCGCGCTGTGCAGCCTTTGTTAAATCAAAGACCTACATTTACTAGGTTATTAGCAGAGCTAAAATAAATTTAATATTAAAAAAAAGCGAGCAAAATGTAACACGTTGCTCGCTTTTTAATTTGTGTTTATTCAATTAAGCAAACTCATTTAGTACGCTTAAACGGATAAACCTGTTGCTTAAGCATACCTACCGGCATGTAATCCCCAACTACGCCATATGCTTCTGGCCACTCCTTTTGACCTTTAACAGCAGTACCAAACGCATAATCTAAAAACGAGAAATGCGCAGCGTAGTTGCGGTCAATTGCAGCTTTATCTGACGCATGATGCCAATGATGAAACTGCGGTGTAACCATAAAATACTTAAGCCAACCAAATTTAACTCTTACGTTTGCATGGTTAAACACTGCCTGTAAACCCACAATAATTACGTACAAACTAATTATTTGCTGTGAAAATCCAAGTACAAATATCGGTGTTAGCACTAAGCTGCGTGTTATTAGTATTTCAAGAATATGCTGACGAGAACCCGCTAACCAATCCATTTCTTTAGCGCTGTGATGTACGCCATGAAAGCGCCATAACAAAGGAATTTCGTGATAGGCGCGATGCACCCAGTACTGCATTAAATCAGCCACGAGTATTATTAAAAATAGCTGCGCAACAAATGGAATTTTTTCAATAACGCCTTGAATTGTTGATGATACAGCCCAACCAAAACCATAATGTACAAAATGGTTAGTAACAAGTAATACAAAACCAATAATTAAATGATTTACAAAAAAGTGGTTTAAATCACCTCTCCACTCACTACGCAATATTTTTTGCTCTTTTCGATGCGGTAATAGCTTTTCAATCACAATAAATATAAGTGTTGAACCGAGTAAATCTAAAATAAACCAATCAAGCCCTATATAGGGTGTATTCGTTGCAAACTCGTTAACCTCAACGTTAGGGCCGCCAAACATAATAGCTAATGTAATAAAACACCATGCTGTAGCACCTAAACGCTTATTAGTATTACGTACAAAGTTAAGTAATCCTAAACTGCCAGATATTAGCAATGCTGCAAACATAAGCTGACGCAAAAAACTAACATCGTAGCTTTTGCGCAGTTCTGGCGTTGTTAAATATTCTGGGAAGTGAAACGCTAATACGCCTAAGCAACTCAATATTGCTAAAAAGCAGGCTATGTAGCCACTTATGTTACCTTCGCCAATTTGTAAGTGATTAGTACGAAATATCTTTCGTGATAAAGCTTTGATCATTGTTGTTATTCCTTGCTTCGTTGAGTTGATTAAGTACAACGAAATTTCCATTGGTTTACACGCCTTTATATTAACAAAATTTAGGGTATAAAAAATACAAATAGTTCCTTCCACATTTTGAGTTGCAAATTCACAGATAAACCAAACACAAAAAAGCCACGCAATGCGTGGCTTGGTTGGATAAAGCTAAAACTTTACATCATTAGGGCTATATTATAAAAACGCACCTAATGCTTTAACTTGGTCTAACATGCGGTTTGAGAAACCCCATTCGTTATCGTACCAAGCCATTACTTTAACTAGTTTACCATTGGCTTTAGTTTGCGTTGCATCAAAGATAGAAGACGCTGGGTTATGATTAAAGTCGATAGAAACAAGCGGAAGCTCGTTGTATTCTAAAATCTCTTTCATTGAACCCGTTGACGCTTCTTTCATGATTGCATTGATTTCTTCAGCAGTAGTGTCGCGCTTAGTGATAAACGTAAAATCAACTAAAGATACGTTGATAGTAGGTACACGCACCGACATACCATCTAATTTACCAGCAAGTTCAGGTAATACTAAACCAACAGCCGCCGCAGCACCTGTTTTAGTTGGGATCATAGATTGTGTTGCACTACGAGCACGGTATAGATCAGGGTGGTACACGTCAGATAAGTTTTGATCGTTTGTGTAAGAGTGAATCGTAGTCATACTACCTTGTTCAATACCTACTGTGTCGTTAATTGCTTTTGCAAGTGGTGCTAAACAGTTAGTAGTACATGATGCATTTGAGATGATTTGGCTATCAGCATTAATTACATCGCTGTTTACACCATGAACCACTGTTGCATCCATATCTTTACCTGGAGCAGAAACGATTACTTTTTTCGCGCCCGCTGCAATGTGCTTAGCAGCGTCATCACGTTTAGTGAAAAAACCAGTACATTCTAAAACGATATCTACGTTTAGTGCTTTCCACGGTAAATTTGCAGGATCACGTTCTTGCGTTAACGTAATTACGTCGTCATCAATTAACATGGTGTTATTTTCAAGTGTTACTTTTTTAGAAAATTGACCATGAACCGAGTCATATTGCGTTAAATGTGCGTTAACGTTAGCTGGTGCTAAATCGTTAATTGCTACAATTTTAATTTCGCTGTTTTGAGCTGACTCATAAAGTGCACGTAATACATTTCTACCGATACGGCCGTAACCGTTAATTGCTACATTAATCATTTTAGACTCCTATTTAAGTTCACTTGCTTGGCGAGCAAGCGCTTCAATGGCTTGCCAGTCTTTATTTTCAATTAGTTGTTTATCTAGCATCCACGTACCACCAACACATATAACGTTTTTAAGCGCTAAATAGTTAGGTGCAGTTGCTAGGCTTATGCCACCAGTTGGACAAAAAGTAATATGCGGTAATGGACCACCGATTGACTTAAGCATTGCTGTTCCGCCCGCAGCTTCTGCTGGGAAGAATTTTAAATACTTAAAACCATGCGATGCAAGTTGCATAACTTCACTTGCAGTTGCAGCGCCAGGTAAAAATGGTATATCTGATGTTTTAGCTAAAGCAATAAGCTCATCGCTTACACCTGGACTAACCATAAAATCTGCACCAGCGGCTACTGAAAGATCAAAGCTTGCTTTATCAACAACAGTACCTGTACCTACATAAGCTTCTGGTACTTCTGCTTTCATTAGCTTTACAGCTTCTGCTGCAATAGGTGTACGTAGTGTTATTTCTAAGGCTTTTAGGCCTCCGTTGTATAACGCTCTTGCAAGTGGTGCTGCATCTTCTAATTTTTCGATTACAACCACTGGCACTACAGGTGCCGATGCTAAGATTTTTTCAATACTCATTACTTGTTCCTCATTACCCAGTATGGCTAATATTTATTCAAGTCCAAAAGCACTCGCGCCTAAATCAGCGCTGCTTACGATATTTCTAAATCCAGTAAATAGTTCTCTGCCTGTACCAAATGTTAAACTTGGCTCACTTAGTTGTAGTTCACGTTTAGCAAGTTCTTCCTCGCTTACGTGTACTTTTAATATTCCGTTTGGCGCATCAAGAGTAACTAAATCACCCTCTAATATTTTAGCAATAATACCGCCTTCTACCGCTTCTGGTGCTAAGTGAATAGCTGCAGGCACTTTGCCTGATGCACCCGACATACGACCATCGGTAACAATTGCCACTTTAAAGCCTTCATCTTGAAGCGTTGCCATTACAGGCGTTAATTTATGCAGCTCTGGCATACCTTTCGCTTTAGGACCCTGCTCTTTCAACACGGCAATAAAGTCTTGGTTTAATTCGCCACGAGTGTATGCATCTTGTAGAGCACTTTGCGAGCTAAATACTTTTGCAGGTGCTGTAACAACCTGATGTTCAATAGCAACAGCCGATACTTTAATAACTGCTTTACCTAAGTTACCCGTAAGTAGTTGTAAACCGCCTTGCTTGCTAAAAGGGTTATTCACAGGACGAAGTACTTCTTCGTCATGAGAATTTGCTGGGCAATCTACCCATTTAACTTTAGTCGGACCGGTTGAGTTGCTCATGATCAGGCTGTCGTCTTTATCAAGACGAGGCTCAGTCATATACGGAGCAAGACCATCACCAAGCATAGTTTTAACATCAGTATGAAGGAAACCAGCACTTGCTAGTTCTCGCATTAAGAAACCCATACCGCCAGCAGCTTGAAAGTGGTTTACATCAGCAGAACCATTAGGGTAAATACGTGTTAACAATGGAACTTCTGCTGATAAATCAGACATGTCTTTCCATGTAATCTGAATACCAGCAGCTTTTGCAATTGCTACTATGTGAATTGCGTGATTAGTTGAGCCACCCGTAGATAACAAACCAACTAGACCATTGATAATTGTTTTTTCACTAATTACGTCAGCTAAACATGGGCTGTCTTTGTCATCTGTAAGCTGCTTAAGCATGGTTTCTACAGCGTTACCTGTTAAGCCATCTCGTAATTCAGTGTAAGGATTAATAAACGAGCTACCCGGAAGGTGCAAGCCCATTATTTCCATTAACATTTGATTTGAATTTGCAGTACCGTAAAACGTACAAGTACCCGCGCTGTGGTACGAGGCGCTTTCAGCTTCTAATAAGTCTTCACGGCTTACTAAACCTTGTGCGAATTTTTGACGAATACGGGCTTTTTCTTTATTTGGAATACCAGACTGCATTGGACCTGCAGGTAAAAAGAATACAGGTAAATGACCAAACGAAAGTGCACCAATTAATAGCCCTGGGACTATTTTGTCACATACGCCTAAACAAAAAACGCCGTCAAACACATCGTGCGAAAGCGATATTGCTGTAGACATAGCAATAACATCACGAGAAAAAAGTGATAGTTCCATGCCGTCACGCCCTTGCGTAACGCCATCACACATTGCAGGTACACCGCCAGCAACTTGTGCTGTAGCATCGTACTTGGTTGCAATGCTTTTAATTAAATCTGGGTAATCTTTGTATGGCACGTGTGCCGATAACATATCGTTATATGAATTGATGATAGCAAGGTTTGGTTGCTCATCAGATTTAAGGCGCGCTTTGTCATCGGTGCTACAAGCAGCCATAACATGAGCTATATTTCCGCAGCCTAATCCAGCACGAACTCTTGTTTGTTTTTTAGCGTGCGAAATGCGATCTAAATAGGCTTGACGGGTGTTTTTACTGCGTTCGATAACGCGTTGGGTAACTTCTTGGATTCGAGGATGCAACATAATTTTACTCATCTCTATTAGTTAGAGGATAAAGGCTCAGTAACAATTATAGACTCCACGTAAATAACTGTACTGAGCATCTTTGACTTACCCGTTCAAAGGTACGCTACCAAGGAGCCTCTCACAACAACCCTGACACCGGTGTCACTGTATTAACGCATAGCAATGACACCGGTGTCAACCCTAGCTATTAAAAATAAACTAACTTTTTAGCATGACCTTTAATCAATGCTTTAATTTTTAGGTATAAGTGTATTTTTAGCCAGTTTTAAGTATAAAAAAGCCCGAATAAGCGTCACTCATATTCGGGCTACTGTGAAAAATATTTATATTAACTTTTAACTTGCGCGGTAGACTCTCGCGTTATCAAACGTGATTCAAGAGTTACTTGATATGGTTGCTCTTGAGGATTCGAAATATGGGAGATAAGTTGAGTAACGGCTTGTTTAGTCATTTCTTCAACAGGCTGTGCAATTGTTGTTAGCCCTGGCCAAATATGGCGAGCGATTGGCGCGTTATCAAATCCAGCAATAGATATATCATCTGGGACAGCTAAACGCCTTTGAGTAGCCAGTTTTAATACAGCTGCTGCCATGTAATCGTTCGATGCAAATACAGCCGTTGGTCTTGGTGATAAATCTAAAATACTTCGCGCACTATCTACACCTGAATGATAACTAAAGTTACCCTCTTCTACTAAACGCTCGTCAAATTCTATTCCGTGGCTTGCTAATGAGCGCCTATAACCTTTAAAACGTTGTTGTGTAGCACTGTGATCTGGGTGACCTTTAATAAACGCAATTGATTTATGACCAAGCCTAATTAAATGCTCTGTTATTTCAAAAGCCCCTTGCTCATCGTTACTGCGAACAGAAATAGAATCATCTTGTAATACCGCAGAGGCAACTCTGGCATAAGGAATGTTTTTCGACTTTAAAAGGTTCACCAGCTCTGCAAAATCACCAAAAGGTGGCGTTAATACAATACCGTCAAGACGCGATGTTTGTAATAACTGCTCAACGTTATTAATTAATTCTTCGCCTCTAAATTCACACGGATGAATAAGTAAGTTGTAGTGATTTTCTTGACAGGCTTCCAATGCCCCTGTTTGAACACGCGTAATATAACTTTTACTTGGATTATCGTAGAGACAACCAATTATAAAACTGCGATTTTGGGCGAGCCCACGAGCAATTGGATTTGGGGTGTAATCGAGCTCTTTAAATACCGCAAGTACCTTTTCACGTGTTGCCGCACTTACATTAGGTTCGTTATTTAAAACGCGTGATACGGTTTTTTTAGAAACACCAGCGTGGCTTGCCACACTGTTTATTGTTACTTTTTTCATCACTCTATTTTTCCAGAAGCAAATAAGGAAAAACCCTTATTTGCTGTTGTGCAAACACGCTGCGGCACCAATTAGTGGAATATTATCTTGTGTTACAAGAGTTACAGGAATTTGCCCTGTATATTGCGACATAATACCCTTTTGTGAAAATCGTTCAACAAAACGACTTTCCAGTAAACGAGATTGCATACGAGGCAGTATACCACCACCAATAAACAAACCACCTAATGCACCATAAGCCAATGCTAAATCACCCGCTACACTGCCTATCCAATCACAAAATTGATTTAATGTAGCATCACATACTTCGCATTCACCACTGTTAGCTAAACTACTAATTTGTGCTGCATCAAGGTTTTTTGCATTAACGCCTTTAACTGCCGCCATTGCTTTATATAAGTGTGCAATACCAGGACCCGAAAACACGGTTTCTACTGATACATGAGGATGTTCTTTTCGCAATTCTTGAATGAGTGCAGTATCTAGCTCATTAACCGCAGCAAGCGAGATATGCCCACCTTCAGAACTTAATACTGAAGTAGAATGTAATGTTCTTACCAAACACGCTGCACCAAAACCAGTACCAGGACCCATAACACCAATGTTTGCATTTTCATCAGCTTGACCCGTTTTAACTGTAATATTTTTTTGAGGATCTAAATAAGGTGCTGCATAAGCAAATGCTGCAAAGTCATTTATAACTTCCAACTGCTCTAAATTAAAATGCTGTTTAAATTCATTTACACTAAAATGCCAACCTAAGTTGGTTAAATGCACCTGCCCTGCTTTTATAGGACCGGCTACAGCTAAGCACGCACGTTTTGGTGTAATATGAGAAACACTTGATAAGTACTGCTCTAATGCGCTCTCAAGTGAGCTAAAATCAGCGCTAGGAAATGTATTGTTATGCTCTATAATAAATTGATTGTTTGTTTCGTCAAAAGCGGTTATTAACGCAAAGCGAGCATTTGTGCCGCCGACGTCAGCAACTAAGATGGGATCAAATTCGGTAGAAGAGTGTAAGCTCATGGTGTTATCTCTTTTGTTTAAGCGACTAATGCTTATTATTCTACAACGGTAAACCATTGGTATTTATTTACTTTAGGCTATCACCCTAAAGCAGCTATCACAGTAAAAAATACTGCTTATATTAAAATAGGCAGCCAATACGTTTTGACAACAAAATGATAAAACGCAACCATTATGACACCGGTGTCATTGCCAAATCAATAAAAAAATCAGTTTAAATATAAAAAGCTTGAAAAAATTAATTAATAAACGAGAATGGCACCATTATTTATCACTTTAATTAAGTTGTCACAATGAAAGGTAAAGCTACCTCATTTGATATTGCCCACTATGCAGGGGTCTCTCAATCAACTGTATCTCGCGCTTTACGCAATAGCCATCTTGTGAATGAAGAAACACGAAAGCGCGTCTACGACATTGCAAAAAAGCTTAACTATAAAGTGGACAAAAATGCCAGTAACTTACGCACTCAACAAAGCAGTACACTTGCATTACTTCTTTTTGAAGATCCCACTTCCGACGAATCACAGATTAACCCTTTCTTTTTAGCAATGTTAGGTAGTATTACGCGTGCTTGTGCCCAAGAGGGTTACGATTTATTGGTGTCGTTTCAGTCCGCTAGTGCAGATTGGCAAGCTGATTATGAAGATAGCCACAGAGCAGATGGTATTATTTTGCTCGGTTATGGTGATTACATCGACTTTCAACCAAAGTTTAAAACCTTACTAGAACAAAATACTAAATTTGTATGCTGGGGTGCAACGGTTGATAACCGTCCAGACTTAACTGTATGTTGCGATAACTACACAGGCGGAAAATTAGCTGCTACACATTTTATTGCCCATAACCGCACCGACTGCGCATTTATTGGCGATGCTTCCGATCATAGTCCTGAATTTTTTTCCCGTTTCCAGGGTTTTAAAGATGAGTTACTTACTAATAAAATAAAAATAAACGAACGTAAAATGGCTAACGCAATATCAACTGAAGAATCTGGTTATCACGCCACTCGTTCGCTTATTGCTAATAATATAAAATTTAATGCATTGTTTGCTGCAAGTGACTTGATTGCCATTGGTGCAATTCGTGCACTTAAAGAAGCAAATATCGACATACCAAAAGATGTAGCCATTATAGGTTTTGATAATATAGCCATTGCGAGTTATGTAAATCCACCACTGACCACTGTAGAACAAAATACAACTATTGCAGGACAAATGCTGGTTGAGAATTTATTAAAACTCATACGCGGCGAAGAAGTAAAAAGTACCCTACTTCCCCCAATTTTAATCCCAAGAGGTTCAAGTTAAATTTGCTTTGACTCTAATTGAAATTCTTAAATTAATACACACACTATTATAGAAAATTCGGATATGAGTAAGCATGGGCTAAAATTGTATAATTGGTTTTAATGCTTGTACTTACTTTTTTGTTCTTTAGTTAAAGCTTTACACTACCGAACATAATACCAGCCACCATTAGAGTCGATGTTTAGGCTTTCCAACATTAGAACCACATTACTGGATGTTGTTTGCCCACAGCAAGTCTCTTATTATATGTTCTAGCTTGCCAATAGGCGTAATCAAGAGCCCGCTGGAAGAAAAGCGCGTTAGGCTCGAATACACTGAGTTATCAACATATAACACTAGCCAAGCCTAAGTGAGTTCAAGGGCAAGAGTCATCTACATTAAGCGTCAATGTGATCAGATGACAGGAAAATTACGCCCCCCCCATTATGTTGGACTTTATATACGACAGCGCCCGTAAATACAGCTGAAGATATCCATAAATTAGTAAGGTACTACGAACTTCGGTGACGTGCAGAGGAGTTTCAGAAAACATGGAAAACAGATGCAACCAAAGTAGAAGATTTACATTTGCAGCACAGTGATAATATTTTACGAATTGCCATCATTAAAGCGTTTATTCCTGTCAGGGTTATTAGCAGCAAAATATGGCGCAAAGAAGTGAATTAGATAAAAAATGGTCGAATCTGCCGAATTGTTAATATCAATTCAACAGACAAAAAAGTTGTGTTCAATAGACAGACCCACATCCATGTAGGTAACAAAGAGTTGACGCTCTTAGGAAGACCCTTTGGGCAGCGCATGTCTTGCATTTATGCTGCGTTATTGCCTCTTTATAGGGAACAAACACACTACATAGACTCTGCCTTGCCTAAATGCCAAACATAAAACTGAAGAATCAATCGTGAAAGGTCAATACACCCTACTAATTACAGCGATTGAAGAGCATTATTTTAACAATCATTTAAGTTGTTCTGTTACAACAGGGTAATAATCCCATACCTGCATATCACTTAATGAACGTACTAACTTAATATATTCGGCGTGAGTCCAAGCAAGTGGTGTTGCTGAGTTAGTCCCCTCACCAAGCGTGTAGCCTGATTTGTTAACTCCTACACCGTCCCATACTTGCTCTGGTAGCATCATCCCTTGGTTAGCGAATTGTTCGAGTCCTTTTACATAGTTGTTCTTGATTTCGGCTTGTTTTTCATTATTAAGTGTATTATTTGCATTAGCTGCTGCAATTTCATAGTGCCCTCGTTCACCTGTAAAAAAAGGCCATACACGACCGCGTTGCCCTGGCGTATTACTGCCGTTTTCAGCGTAGTTTGTACCCGTTACTTCGTCTTCACCATAGCCATCGTTGCCATAGCGGCGATACCCTGCAAATGAACCGCTACCATCGCTAAACTTAAAGCTATACTTAACTTGTAAATTGTCGGCGAGTGTTTCGTCATCGTATTCTGGCAGTGTTTTTACAATACTTGGTGCCAGTGCATCACGAACGCCATAGCGAACTAATTCTAAAAACCCACCATCCAAAATTTGTTTTTTGTTAAAGCCCTCTCGCCCATTGTTTGCGTTAATGATTGTATTTGAGTTCGCATTTTCATCTTGCCCAATGCGAATAAAATATTCACCATCAGTGGCTTTTGATTCTAAATTGCCATTGGTAGTAAACATCATTTTTTCTATGTCTGCGTTATAACGCTTGGCTGTTGCAAGGTAACGTTTTGCATTTTTAGTATCGCCTGCCATTTTCGCAATATCTGCAGCGGTAATTAAACCTGCTACAACGGCTGCGGTGGTTGATGGGGAATAGCCACTTTGTTCTTCCCAGCGTTCTTGTTGCGTTGATGGTGGCGTAATTTGTGTATCATTCCATAAAATTTTAGCGAGCCCACCATCTACTAAAAAATCAGCGGCTGGTTTTAGCATACGTGCGTACCAGTCTTTAAGCTCTGCGTCGCTAAGTACGTTTGCTTTGTTTAATTTCCACGCGAGCATTATAGGCATCGCAGTTTGATCAAGCTGTACACCAACCCATTCAAGCTCACCATCAACGTGTGTTTTTTGTAAAAACCAGCCACTATCACCATTATTACCTGGCGTTTTACTGTTAACTTGTACTTTTTCAAGGTATTCAAATGCCGTTTTTGCAGTTGCGGTATCACCCAGTGCCATAAACGCCATCGCTACTTGGTAAAAGTCTCGTACCCACACCGCTTTGTAGCCTGTTGAACCTGTTTTAGCCGATACTGTTTCGCCCCACGGGTTAGACAGTGACGCAATAAGTGCCCCTGCATGTGTTTTATCTTCTTGCGCTTTTAATACCATTGCACTGGTATAAAGTAACTTGCCGTTGTCGGCTGTTTGCTCAGCCATTTTATCAATAGGTGTCAGACTTTGTAAGTAATCTTGCCAACCTAGCGACGCACCTTTACCGTTAAAGTTATCAAGTACAGTTTGATAGCCTTTTGCTAATGTTTGAGTGCCCTGCTCCGCACTTTGTTGCTCGCTATGTCCAAAACTAAGCACTAAATCAAACGTAGTATTGCGTTCAATGCTACCAAGTTCAGCAAGCATGCTGACATTACCTGACTGTTCACCGGTATTACTGTAAGTGGTATTTAATGATTTTGAATTTTTAAGCTCATTCAAACCATCACTTATACCGGTAAAGCCAACCGTTTTTATGCCAAATTTAGTACTTGATTGCAATGTTAAGTAGTTGTCATCTTGCCAAGCAACTAAGCCTTGATCGGTAGTTTTTGCAAAATCATCAAGACCGTTATTATCAATATATGGATTTACAACAACATAGGCTTTAACATCTTTAAGTTCAGTATTAAAAACGCTTCGAACAAATAAGCTTTGCCCATCAGGATCGGTGAATACGTGTTTTTCGAGTGTAAATCTACCTTGTTTATCTTTACTTACTATTTTATAAGCAAGTGATAAAGGACGACCTTGCTTGTCTTTGTATAAATAATCAATTGTTACATCAAGATCGTCTGCTTCACTAACTGTGAAATTTTCTCCTGTTACTACAAACTGCATATCTTTTATCTGCGCTTGGTGAATAAGACCAAACATAGTTTCGGTGATCATGCCCTTTGCAATAGAAAACCAAACTTTAGATACGGTGCCAGTAGATGCATCATTTGTATATTGACCATTTTGGTATTGCTCATAAGATGTACCAATACCCGTTTTACCTGCATAAGACCAAAATGGGTCGCTACCCGGAGCACCTGGCGCCGCTGCTTTAGATGTTTGTAAATTGTCAATGTCTTGAGCACCACATGCAGTTAACCCAAGAGCTAATAATGAGATTGTTATTGAATTATAGTTTTTCATTTTTTACTCTTAATTAGAATTTTTAACACGCATAACAGCAATTGCTGCCAACACAAAAGACGCAGCACCAATTAACAAGGCATAAATAGGCTGATTAGAAAACGCATGGCGTAAAATAAGACCTAAAATACTGGCTGCAAGTAGCTGTGGAATAACAATGAAGAAGTTAAATATGCCCATGTATACGCCCATTTTGTTACTCGGCAACGAGTTACTTAACATTGCATAAGGCAGTGACAAAATAGAGGCCCACGCAAAACCAACACCAATCATAGGAACAAGCAGCATTTGAGGAGAGCTTATAAACATAAAGCTTGCAAGCCCCAACGCACCTAATAATAAATTTAAGCAATGCGCGCCTTTTAACCCCAACAACCTAACTAAAAATGGAATACACATAGCCGCAATTGCTGCAAAACCATTATAAGCGGCAAACAAAATACCTACCCAATCAGCGCCATCATTAAACGCTTTTGACGTAGTATCGCTACTACCATAATGAAAGCTAGTCACTGCCGACGTGGTATAAATCCACATAGCAAATAAAGTAAACCAACTAAAAAATTGTACCCAAGCCAGTTGTTTCATGGCGGCTGGCATTGTAAATACATCTTGTACTACTTGGTAAAAGCCACCTTGGGTATGGTTTTTAGTTTTTAATAAACCTGCAATCCACTGCACAATACCAAAGACAAGTAAGCCACCAGCTAATAAATAAAGTTCTTTCTCAAGCGCCAAGCCCATAACAAGCGCAAGTATCGAAAAACCTAATACGATAAATACAATGCCGCCTTTATTATAATTAATATCAGCAATTTCAATTGGTTGATACTGACCTTTTTGCTCTTCAAATTTATTTAATTGCTCAGGGGTATATTCTTTTGTTGTTGCAACGCTCCATAGCACTGCCGCTAATAGAACAACGCCTCCCCAATAAAATGAATACTTAACGGAATTTGGTATCTCACCGATGACTGTGGTGTTGCTAACATCGAACCAATTAGTCATCATCCATGGTAGCGCTGACGCTAAAACAGCACCAATACCAATAAAAAAACTTTGCAAACCATAACCTGTCGCACGTTGCTTTTCTGGTAAGTTATCCCCTACGAGTGCTCTAAATGGTTCCATAGTAACGTTGATAGACGCATCCATAATCCACAACATACCAGCGGCTATCCAAAGTGTTGGCGAATGCGGCATAATAAATAGTGCAATAGTTGTTAGCACTGCACCTAAAAATAAAAATGGACGACGACGACCAAAACGTCCCCATGTTTTATCACTCCAATAACCAATTATTGGTTGCACGATTAAACCAGTTAGCGGTGCTGCAACCCATAAAATAGGAATATCGTCGACTTGCGCACCAAGGGTTTGAAAAATACGGCTCACATTACCGTTTTGAAGCGCAAAACCAAATTGAATACCTAAAAAGCCAAAGCACATATTCCATATCTGCCAAAAGTTTAGATTTGGTTTATTGCTGTTATGAGTATTATTATTGTTATTCATCATTTGCCTTCTTTGTTAATACCGCGCTACTAAGTGCATTTAGAATGAGAGTGAATGAAGCGCCATTAGCATTTTTTGTTATCCAAATATCATTATGATCCTCAAGTAAATCGTGCAAAGCATCTGTTGTATTTAATTTACTTATTTGATTTTTATTTAAAGTCACCGTTATGCTTTGCGTTTGTTCGCTGAAGTTACTAATCACAAAAATTGATTGATGACCTATTGAACGTACAAAAGCAACCACGGCTTCACTTCCTACCACGCTTAATTTATGCATATCGCCGCCAACAACAGCGGGAATGCTATTTAACGCCATAATTGATTTGTAATATTGGCGAAGGCTTGACTGTTCAGGGGTTAGATTAGCGCCATCAAATTTGCCATTATTCATCCATGCTTGATGTGCAGGTACACCAATGTAGTCAAAAATACTGGTGCGGGTTGATGAGCCAAAACCTGCATTTTCAGAGCCATCTTCACCTACTTCTTGACCAAAATATAATAGGGTTGGTGCACGACTAATAAGGTTTGAAACCACCATTGCAGGTTTACCCCAAATTGCTTTTCCTGCAAAGTCAGGGCTCGCAATACGTTGTTCGTCATGGTTCTCTAAAAAGTGCAGCATATGCTGTTCAATATCGGCAACTTGTGTGTGCGCATCAAAAATAGTCTTTGCGGGCTGCCTATTTTGCATAATTGCTTTTAACGTATCGTAAAAACCAACTTTATCGTATAGGTAGTCCATTTTACCTTGGTAAATATAGGGGCGGTACATCTGAGGGTTATAAACTTCGGCAAGTAAAAATGCATCAGGTTTTTGCATTTTTATAGATGAGTTTAAAAAACTCCAAAATTCTACAGGCACCATCTCAGCCATATCATACCTAAAGCCATCAACACCTTTTTCTAGCCAATAAAGAATGATATCTCTAAATTTATACCAACTATTAGGCAATTCTTTATTTTGCCAAAATGCATAATGAGCACGGTAATCTTGGTTTTCTAGTTCTTTAGGTAATGTCGGGAAATCATAGCTGCCATCCGGCTTTACTCCATAGTTAATTTTAACTGTTTCATACCAATCATTCATATCTGGTTTTGGAGAGCGAGCACCATTACCAGTCCATTTGGCGGGTGTTTCGTCAAAAAAACCATCTGCTAACGGATGACTGTTACCACCTAATACCTGGTAAGACGCCGATGAAGGAACCTGAAAAGACTGATCAGGTACATAATAAAAATTATTATTTTTATCATACACTTTGCTGGTATCATCTTGCTCACCAAAATCTTTAACACCTTTAGGTTTTGCAACAGAATGATAATTTCGAGCAACATGGTTTGGCACGATATCAATAACAACTTTCATACCGTGATTATGAGTACGCTCAATTAGTGCACTAAATTCATCGAGTCTATTGACAACATCTATTGCTAAATCAGGATTTACATCATAGTAATCTTTAATTGCATATGGCGAACCAGCCCGACCTTTTACAACATCGGGGTCGTCTTGTGTTATACCGTATTGAGTATAATCACCCACAAGAGCGTGGTGTAATACACCGGTGTACCAAATATGAGTTGTCCCTAGCTCTTTTATGCCTTTAAGTGCAGCATCGTTAAAGTCAGCAAATTTACCTATTCCATTTTGCTCTATCGTTCCCCAAGGCTTATTTTCAGTGTTCACATTACCAAATAGACGCGTAAAAACCTGATAAACAACAGGCTTGGTTAGCTCATTTTTCTTTGGCACAATAACGTGTGCTTGCGTTTTTTTTCCATCATCAGTACATGCATTTATTAAAAGTGCACTGCAGAGCAATAGGAGGGCATACATTGTTTTTTTCATTGTGTGTGTCATTTATATATCAGTGATAGCTTTATACTAAAGATAACAGCAGCCACCATACAGTGGCTGCATACGTATTCACGGGGTAATTCATTATTTGTTAATCACCAATACGGTAGCGCTCATTGGCTTTAGTGTGATTTTGCTTTTGAGTATGTGCATTTCGTTGCTAAGTATATTTTTAGCTTCTGCATTTATTGGTAAAACTTCATTCATGTAATCAAGGTTTTGGTTAACCGCTTCAGTATTTTTATTTAAAAATACTAAAATAACTTGCTCATCACTAAGTCGTGCATAACTATATACGCCATTTTTTGGGCTAAAGTGTATCAATTTACCATGAATGATCGCTGGGCTGGTTTTTCTAAAATTGAGTAGTGTAGACATCATGCTATGCATACTTTGCTGATCAGCTGTTAACCCTTGACCTGTAAATACATTGGCTTGCTGATTTTCAAACCCACCTAGGAAATCTATGCGTATATCCCCATGATCTTTGCTCAGTCTGTTATCGAGCAGTATCTCTGTACCGTAGTAAATTTGTGGGATCCCGCGTGTCGTCAATAGCATGGTCATTGCTATTTTTGCTTTGGCTAAGTCTTGTTTAAGTTCAGTGTAAACACGACTCATATCGTGGTTGTCAGCAAATACCATAATGTTATTTGTATCTGGGTATAAAAAGTCGTTTGCAAGAGATTGATATACTTTAATCCAGCCAGTGCTCCAGCTTTCTTGTTCATTAAGTCCCTGTATTAACGCCTCCTGCAATGAAAAATCCATAACACTCGGCAAGCTTGACGTATACCCGTTTTGGTTTACTTTCCCGCGTTGCCAGTAAGAGGCAATCGCTGGGTTTGATGTCCACTCTTCACCTACAATATTAAAGTGTGGATACTCGTTCATAATGGCTTTAGTCCAATCACTTAAAAATACATTGTCGGAATATGAATATGTATCGACTCGAATACCGCTTAGATCAGCGTATTCAATCCACCAAATAGCATTTTGAATTAAATATTCACTTAAAAGTGGCTGCCGTTGATTTAAATCAGGCATGCTTGCTACAAACCAACCATCGTTAAACTGGCGTTTATCATAATCGCTTGCGTGTGGGTCTTGGATTGTTTGACGAGCATGGCTTGTCGCATTTTTACCATTATTAAATTCACCACCAAAATTAATCCAATTTTGTGTTGGTTTATCTCTCATCCATTTGTGTCTGGAGCCAATATGATTTAGCACCATGTCCATAACAAGACCAATCCCTTGTTCTTTAGCCTTTGCAGAAAGTGACTTATAAAGTGAGTTTGAACCCATGCGCGGGTCCACTTTATAAAAGTCGGTAATAGCATAACCATGATAGGAGTAATCGGGCATATTATTTTCTAGCACAGGAGTTAACCATAACTGTGTAACGCCTAAATCCTTTAAATATGGTAACGCGTTAATAACACCCTGAATGTCACCACCATGTCGCCCCCCTTTAAATGTTGGATTTATCGCTTCCAACATACCGTTCACAGTGTCATTTTTTTTGTCACCATTAGCAAAACGATCTGGGTTAATTAAATAAAGTGTATCTGCGCTGCTAAAACCTCGACGCTCAGCACTGTGCTTTTTTCTATCCAACAAGGGAAAACTGAAATTATTATTACGACTATTAAATTTTAAAGAACCCGTTTGGGCTTTATCGCTTATGGTTACATGTAAAAATATGTAATTAGGATTTCTGGTACGCGTAATTTTGGTTAATTCAACCTCTTTATAAGGTAAAAGCTTAAACTGGGTATTTGCAATATTTGGCTCATGTAACATTAAAGTTATTGTGTTTTTTTTCATGCCCACCCACCAATTCGATGGCTCGACACTCAGTCCATAAGAAGTGCTCGATAGAGTACATAAAAACAGTAAAAGTATTTGTTTTATAAGTCTCATTATCATGCCCTTTTAATACTGCTTATAAACTCTTTGTGAGTCGAAAGTTTTTCAACGGTCGAATTTATTAAGGTTTTTAAGTTAATGAATAAATCAATTAACTGCTCTTCCGTTAGGGAGTCAACAATAGTGCAATAATCACTAGGTATTAAGCCTTGCCCAATCATCACTTGTTGCCATGCAATTTCAGCAAATAACTCATCGTTTTCGCGTATTATCTTACCGGTTTGCTTGAATAAATTAAGTTTATGGGTCAATGAGTCCGGGACACTCATTTGCATGCATTGTCGCCAAAATAGAGAATCTTCCCGCTTAGTTAGTTTGTAATGCAATATAATAAAATCGCGAATATGCTCTATTTCAGCCACACTTTGTTTATTAAATTCATCCACTAATACATCACTTATTTCATCATGCGGAAATAATTTAATGAGCCGTGTAACTGCGGTTTGAATTAAATGAATGCTTGTAGATTCCAGTGGTTCTAAAAAGCCACTCGATAAACCAATCGCAACTACATTTTTGTGCCATTGTTTGATTCGACGTCCTGTTTTGAATTTAATTAATCGAGGCTCTGTTATTGGGTCACTTGGTAAGTTATTAAGTAACAACTGCTTTGCATCATCATCAGATAAATAACGACTGCAATATACTAAGCCGTTGCCTATTCGACTTTGCAACGGAATTTGCCACTGCCAGCCTGAATTATGCGCAATTGAGCGGGTATAAGGTTTTAACTCGTCGTTTGATTTTGTTTGCACCGCAACTGCCCTGTCGCACGGTAAATAATGTGACCAATCAATAAACCCTGTATTTAGCGTTTGCCCAATTAATAGTGCGCACAACCCTGTGCAATCTATAAATAAATCCCCTGTTATTTGCTTGCTATCATCAAGTCTGATTGCTTTTACATTACCTGTTGTTGGGCATTGTGTGATATTACCTATTTTGGCATCTATATGATTTACACCGCGCTTTATAGCAAGACGTTTTAAAAACTCAGCATACAGGGTTGCATCAAAATGATACGCATAACTAATGCCTGGCAATTGTGTATTAGGAATACTGTTAATAGGGGAAAATTTATGATTTTTTGCCGCCTGATAATTTAATGAAAAATCCCAGAGTTCATCTTTACTGCCCTGTATTTGCCCTTTTAGCCAAAAATTATAGAAGTCACAAAACGGGAAGTCTTTTCCAATTGCACCAAAAGCATGCATATAACTGTGCGATGTTTTTTCCCAGTTTTCAAACTCAATACCTAGTTTAATTGTCGCGTTAGTCGCGTTTATAAACTCTTGCTCGTTAATACCTAGTGCATTATTAAGTTGCAAAATAGGAGGGATAGTCGCTTCCCCCACACCCACAGTACCAATAGCAGATGATTCTATTAATGTGATATTAATTACTTTCCCTAACACTTTATTAAGCAATGCTGCAGTTATCCAACCTGCAGTACCACCACCGGCTATTACGACGTGTTTTACTGGTTTCATATTATTATCCACGTTTTTATTAAATCGAATATGATTAATCGGTTAGGTAAAGTAACGATAAGAAAGCCCTTGTAGTAATTTACAAGAGCTTATATACACAATTTTATTAAAGCTTGTAACTAAAGCCCAATAAGTAGGTACGTCCATAATCTTGGTAATCACGAACTTGTAGAGCATTGTCTCCAGAAAGCGACGTAAATGGTTCTTCCGTTAAATTTTGTACTTGGAAGTGCACAGATAAACCTTCAAGGCTTGTAATACCAGCTTCGCTGAAATCATAACCGGCTTGAACGTCCCAAATTGTTTCACCTAAAATATCAACTTGATCAGTATTAAAACCAAGACCATACACATCGCCTTTAAACGCACTACGTTTACGCATACTCGTACGTAATTGCAGACCATGCATTTCATAGTAAACAGTTAAGCTTTGAATTTTATCTGAAAGCCCAGGTAGCTCATATTCATTGCCGTTTTGATCTTCAATATCTGACTCTATACCAGTATGACTAGCAATAATGCCGAACCCTTCAAGTGACGGGTGAAATATTTTAAAAGGTAACGCAAGCGATAACTCATAGCCCCAAAGATCCCCTCCGCCACCGTTTACTTTACCGCTACCAGTACCCGCTGAAGTTGCTGGTAACTGACCTGTTGAAGGGTCTTCAACACCCGTCATGTCAATTTCATACGTGCCGTCAAAAATCCACTGTGTTAAATCTTTATAGAAAAATGCAGTTGAGAAGTAGCCTTCATCACTAAAATAGTTTTCGTAAGTAAGGTCGTAACCTGTCGCTTCTTTCGCTTCAAGCTCTGGATTTCCCCCCGATACAGACCAGTAGTTACCATTCTCGTCTGGTGTTTGGTTATATGAAGCGTTAACTGACGCATTCATTTCATCTAACCGTGGGCGAGAAATAGTTTTAGCTGCACCAAAACGAACTGTTTGCTGATCATCAAGTGCTAATGACAAGTTTAAGCTAGGCAATACATTTGAGTAATCGTGACTAATATCTGTTGGTGATGTTAAAACTAAACCATTAACAGAACCAAACGCATTACCTTGCGACGATTGCTCACTTTGAATATAACGAACGCCTACATTACCTGTCAGCGCTAACCCATTAACTTCTGCATTTATATTTGCTTGAATAAAAGCTGAGGTAACTTCTTCTTTAACTGTCCAAGATTTAGTTGCATGGCTTGGGTTAGTAAAGCTCTCTGCGAGTAAATCGTAGTAACCGTCATCAACAAGACCATTGGTGTCATAAGCAATCATAGCGCCCATGCCAATAAAGCCTAAATCAACACTGCCATTACGGTATTGTTCAGGTACGCCAAGCATACCCGGATTGTTTAGGGAGAAACCAGATAGCGTCATAAAGTAACCTTCAGAGCTCTTAGATTTTTCACGTTCACGATACGATAAGCCAAATTCAATCGAACTTAAGTAATCATTTTCAAGTACTTTAGATGCGGCAAATTTGAGCGTTGTTAGTTCATCATCAATTGTAGGCGCGTTGATAAAACCATCTTGCGCTTGATTTTCGTACTCAGTACCCGTTATACCGTATTTATCATTAAGTGCAGAACTTGCACCCCACGAAAGCGGACCACCTAACTGAATTAAGCTATAATCACTGTAATCAAGTTCATGTGAAAATGTAGCCCCTGTATTACCGCCGTTAAATATATAACCTAAGTTATCAGCAACACCACGTGAGTCACCACGTCCTGTACCTGAATAACTCTCAATACTCCAAATTTTACGATCTACTTGTGAGTAGCTTGCATCAAATTCTATAGACCATGAATCATCAATATCATATTTAGTATTAAAGCCAAATGCAGTTAACTCAGCTTTACGTTCTTCATAATCATTACGAACAACAACACGCTGCCCTTGTGAGGTCGCGCTTGTAATAAAGCCAGATGCTTCATCAACTTCAATACTTGTAGGATCAATGACACCTTGTCCCCAAGCAAATGGGATCTCTATACCTCGAAGTATTTTTTCATCAGTGAAATCTACATATAATGCATCAAACGTCATATGTAGCTTATCGTTAGGGGCTGCTTCTAATACAAGCATTGCAGAGTCACGTTCAAGTGTGGATGAACGCACGTAAGGTTTTGCACCACCTAATATTGAATAATCATTTCCGTTATTTGTAAACTCTGGGTACCCCCATGAGTTCCAGCGTTTTTCTTGATTTGGAGAGCTCATCGTATTTAAAGCAATTGCTACACCAATGGTATCGTCAGCAAACTGATCGATATAAGAAATGGTGCCACGGAAACCATCATCGTTACCATCGGGGTTTAGTTTTTCAAAACTAGTTTGCTCATATTGGCCATTAACCTGTATAACACGCTCACCTTTACTTAAAGGTTTAACTGTTTGCATGTTAATAACACCAGCAATACCTTCAGCGTCTATATTTGCGCTTGGCGTTTTATAAACAGTTACGCCACTCATTATTTCTGATGGGTAAAGATCGAACTCAACACCACGGTTATCACTAATCGATACCTGTTCGCGACCGTTAAATGTAGTGCCACTTTCGTTTTCGCCAAAACCACGAATCGTTACTCGGCTCGCTCGACCATCAAGGCGCTGAGCTGTTAAACCAGGTAAACGCGCAATAGACTCTGCAATCGAAGAGTCTGGTAGTTTACCAATATCTTCAGCTGATATAGACTCAACAACTTGTGTAGAAAAGCGTTTAGTGTTGATTGATTCAACTACACTGCCACGAAAGCCTTTAACTTCAATAACCTCTAATTCATCTTTTTTTATTGTATCTTCTTGAGCAGCTTGTGTAGCAAAGCATGATAAGCCTGCAGCTGTTAATGCCAAAGTTAATATACTTGGTTTGAACATAGACATAATGTTTTCCCGTTACCCATATTGTGATACTCGCGATTAATGTTTGAGTGATAGCCAAACAAGGCGAGTTAATTTTGTTGTCAGGATGAATATTAACGCCTTGTTTATTTTATTAACAAATTTATGCATACGTATTCAACAGTAATAGCATGCTTTCACATTAACGTTGACATCAAAAAATTATAATTAAGCAACTGATTTTATTGCTTTTAAAATTAATTTTAACTAAGCATTAGCAACCACTGATTAAATTACTTCATTATAATATTTATAGCTCACTTGCTCATATGTAAACAAAATGAAATGAACTAACGCTACTATTTTAAATGTAAGACATTCCAAATAAACTAGATGCTTAATTGGTCAGACCATTTTGTGTAAAGCTTCAAATATATTCCCCTTTTATTACAATCTGTTATGTTCTTTTTTTAGCAATGAAATACTGAAACTTTAAATTGGTAAACTATTATCGAATTAATTAATTATCATAAAGATGTTCTAAGTATTTATTTTTAATCATTTTATTGTATTTATTTTAATGCATACGTATGCAGGCTTTTTACAGTTTCACAAGCTTCACGTATGCTTTTTGCAAATAAGGTGATTAATCCATAATCACAAGAAAATAAACAAATACGGTGTGGAATGATGGAAAAAAGCATGGTCCAAAAGCAGTGGTACAAAGGTGCGGTTATTTATCAGGTTTATCCGCGTAGCTTTCAAGATAGCAACAACGATGGTATTGGAGATTTAAAAGGGATAATTAATCGTATTGATTACATTAAAAGCTTAGGCGTTGATGCTATTTGGATTTCACCATTTTTTAAATCACCAATGAAGGATTTTGGCTACGATATTAGCGATTATCGCGATATTGACCCGTTATTTGGCGATTTAAACGATTTTGATGAGCTTATAAGCCAGGCACATGATCGTAATATTAAAATAATTATTGATCAGGTATTAAGCCATACATCTGATCAACATCAATGGTTTTTAGATAGCCGTAATAATTTAACAAACGATAAAGCTGATTGGTATGTATGGGCCGATGCTAAAGAAGATGGAACAGCTCCAAATAATTGGCTTTCTATTTTTGGTGGTGGAGCTTGGCAATGGGAGCCTCGGCGCGGGCAATACTATTTACATAATTTTTTAACCGAGCAACCAGATCTTAATTTCCACAACCGGGATGTTAGGCAAGCTGTACTTGATAATGTAGAATTTTGGCTTAAAAAAGGAGTGGATGGATTTAGACTTGACGCCATTAATTTTTGCTACCACGACGCACAACTTCGCGATAATCCGGCAAAACCAAAAGAAAAACGCCAAGGTCGAGGTTTTAGCGAAGATAACCCATATGCATTTCAGTATCATTATCACAATAATACTCAGCCAGAAAATATTGAGTTTATGCAAGATATTCGTTCATTACTTAATAAATACCCTGGTACGGTATCGTTAGGCGAAATATCATCAGAGGATTCATTAGCCACGATGGCCGAATATACGCAAGGCGGTGATAAACTTCATATGGGTTACAGTTTTGAACTTTTAACAAATGATTGCTCAAGTGAGTACATTAGAAGTACGGTTCAAACCCTAGAACAGCATATGCTTGAGGGCTGGCCGTGTTGGGCTTTTAGTAACCACGATGTAGAACGTGTGGCAAGCCGCTGGAGTGAAAACGACGAAATTAACCCTAAGCAATGTAAAATGTTAACCGCCCTACTTGCTTCTCTACGTGGCAGCGTCTGTATGTATCAAGGAGAAGAGCTAGGTCTAGGTGAAGCAAATGTTGCCTTTGATGATTTACAAGACCCATACGGAATAACTTTTTGGCCCAGCTTTAAAGGTCGTGATGGCTGTAGAACACCGATGCCTTGGGAGCAAATAGACACGCAATATGCCGGATTTAGTGAAACAAAGCCTTGGTTACCAATAGATGACGCGCATAAGCACCAATCTGTAGCACTTCAAACAACCGACAGTAATTCAATTCTGAATGCATACCGCGAGTTTATGATATGGCGAAAAAAACAACCTACATTAATCGAAGGTGATATTGAATTTATTGATACGCCAGAACCCATACTTGCTTTTTATAGAACACTTGGTGCACAAAAAATGCTTTGTATGTTTAATCTTAGCTCCCAACAATTAGTAATTAATATGGCATTATCAATTACTAAAGAACACACCGAGCTTAGCCATCACAATGCTAAATTTAGTAATAATCAAATCACTTTTGAGCCTTATGCATGCTTTTACTCGCAATGTTAATAGCTTCAATAGATTAAGGTTCCACTTTAAAATTACTAGCTAAAACTAGGGTATGTTTATCTTTCGAGGTTGAATTTTCAGCTGCTTGTATGGTATTTAGGCAAGGTAGGGAGATTCCCATTATTAGGCGATAACGCGGGATTAATACCAAACATGCTCTCCTCTTGGCCTCGACTTAAAGGGGTTGACTCTTTATTACCTACAAAAATGTAAGTAAAGTGCGTGAGCAAGACGAGGAAATTTACGGTGTTTACTTATTCGTTCATGCATGTAAGCCAATAGGATAACTCAGGGGCAGTTATCGGGCTCACTAGGTTACAAACCACATGCCGCGATAAAATCGCGCCCTAGATTGAACAAATTACATTCCTGAAAGAGCAGCACCCTCTAAAAGCCTAAGTAAATTACTTGGGCTTTTAGTTATTGTTTATAATTTTAATGACTTTGAGTTTTACTATTTAAATAGTCAGTTAACGCAAATAAAACGCCAGACATAACAAATGTAACATGGATAATAACTTTCCAAAGTAGCTCATCACTTGAAAGTGCCCCAGAGTTTATAAATACTTTTAATAACTCAACAGCTGAAATAGCCACTATAGCGCTTATCAGTTTCATTTTCAGTCCTGAAAATCCAACTTTCCCCATCCAAGATGGTTTGTCTTCGTGGTTATCCACATTAAGTTTAGAAACAAAATTTTCGTAACCACTAAATATAATAATAAGTAGCAACCCTGCTAATAATGCAGTGTCAACTAAAGTTAAAATACCAACGAGTAATTCTTGATTTGTTGCTGTAAATGTCGCGATGCCCATCAAATAAAGTTGTTTAAAAAACTTTATTAACAATAGAATAATTGCAAATAATAAACCAACAAAAAATGGAGCAAGAAGCCATCGTCCTTTAAAAATAAACGACTCTAATGCATGCTCTATTTTATTAGCTTGGCGAGGGGTTTTATTCGGTATGGGTGATGACATTGGTTCATCTTCTCGTTTAAAAAAGCGACCTTAGCTTATAAACCATTTTTACACAATAGTGTGAGAATACAGGTAAGTAAATTACTCATCTTCACGATAAAAATATTTCGTTATCTTTTATTTCAAATTCGTTTAAAAATCAGCATACCAACAGAACGGTTCTGTATTGGGCACTATTGTTTTACGCTCCAACTTAAACAGCGTAATTCGGTCGTCACAACATTTTTTTAGGAATAAACGAATGAACAAAGCATTGCTAGCATTAATCGTAGCACCTTTATTTGCAGTATCTGCAACTTATGCAGTAGCAGACGATGCAACAAACGCTTCAGCCGAAACAATAAAAGAATACACAGAAATGTGTGTTAACTGGGCTAAAGATGACGACGTAAGCAACCAAGAGCTAAATGCATATGTATTAAAGTGCGTAAATGATGAGCTTGAATCAGAAGGCTATAAAAAAGTATCTTCTGTAAAAATTTAATTATATTTGTATGTACGGCTAACAAAGCCATTGCGAAGTACATATAGAATAGATACAAAAAAACCGGAATCGACACAAGATGTGCGTTCCGGTTTTTTTATAACTTATAAAAAGTTATAAATAGGCAGTTACCTGCTTATTCATCTTCTTTTTTAGCTTTAGCTTTCGCCTTAGGTTTTGCTTTAGCGGGGGCTTTTTTAGCAGCTGCTTTCTTTTTAGGCGCCGCTTTTTTCTTCGCCTCTTCTACCCATTTACCTGCTTCATAGTGTGCAGTCCAGCCCGTTGCTTTACCGTCAACTTCAGTCATTACATATTGAGACTTATTTTTACGGCTATAACGAACAACAGCAAGGTTACCATCAGGGTCTTTTACTGGCGCGTCTGCTAAGTAATAAAACTTAGACGATATACGCTCTCTAAAACGCTTCAACTCTTCAACTTTAGGTGCACGAGTTTCACGTGATTTAGGAAAAGTATTAGCGGCTAAGAATATACCTGCAGCACCATCACGTAATACAAAATACGCATCTGATTTCTCACATTCTAATTCTGTAATGTGAACTGGATCTTCTTTTGGTGGAGCTGCTTCACCACTTTTGAGTAACTTACGAGTGTTTTTACACTCGTCGTTATTACAGCCAAAGTATTTACCAAAGCGACCAGACTTTAATTCCATATCAGCGCCACATTTATCACATTCGATAATTGGCCCATCGTAACCTTTAATTTTAAAGGTGCCCTCTTCGACAACGTGACCTTTACATGCTGGATTATTACCACATACATGTAGTTTACGCGTTTCGTCAATTAGGTAGGAATCCATTGCTGTTTCACAAATTGGACAACGCTTCATTTGCATTAATATTTCGGTTTCAACATCTTCAACATCAGCTGCAACTGCTTCGTCGCCCGATACTAAGTTCATTGTTGTCGTGCAACGCTCTTTAGGCGGCAGGTTATAACCTGTACAACCTAAAAACACACCCGTAGATGCGGTACGAATACCCATTTTACGACTACATGTAGGGCATTCAATGTCTGTTTCAACCATTTCATTAAGACGCATGCCGCCTTGATCTGGTTCGTCTTTAGCGACATTTAGTTGTGTTGAAAAATCAGCATAAAACTTATCAAGTACTTCAGTCCAAACACGCTCACCTTCGGCGATGTCATCTAAGCGACCTTCCATCTTAGCTGTAAAATCAAAGTTCATTAAATCAGTGAAGTTCTCAACTAAACGGTCAGTAACAATTTCACCCATTTTTTCGGCAAAAAAACGTCGGTTTTCTACACGCACATACCCACGGTCTTGAATGGTAGAAATAATAGATGCATACGTTGAAGGACGACCAATACCACGTTTTTCAAGCTCTTTTACTAAACTCGCTTCACTAAAGCGCGCAGGCGGCTTGGTAAAGTGTTGTTTAGGGTCTAGCTCTACAAGCGTCAATGTCTCACCTAATGTAACAGGTGGTAGTGATTGATCTTCTTCGTTCTTTTTGCGAACTGCCGGCTGAACTTTAGTCCAACCATCAAAACGAAGTACACGTCCTTTCGCTTTAAGCTGAAAGTCGTTAGCCGCAACAGTTAATGTTGTTAAATCGTATTCAGCAGGAACCATTTGACACGCTACAAACTGGCGCCAAATAAGCTCGTATAACTTTTTAGCATCCGCATCTACGCCTTCAATGTGACCAGAAAGCACGGAAACACTAGATGGGCGAATAGCTTCATGCGCCTCTTGGGCATTACCTTTAGAACTATAACTAATTGGATCTTTAGGTAAGTAATTTTCACCAAATTGCTCTGTTACATATTCGCGACACATAGCAACGGCATCTTTTGACAGATTAGTTGAGTCAGTACGCATATAAGTAATATAGCCACCTTCATACAAACGCTGAGCTAACATCATGGTTTTTTTAACGCCATAACCTAAACGCGTGCTCGCTGCTTGTTGCATGGTTGAAGTAATTAAAGGTGCACTTGGGCGACTTTTACTTGGTTTTTCTTCAACGCTTATAACTTTGTATTCTGCATTCTCAAGGCTTTTTACCGCTGCACTAGCCTGAGCTTCATTTACTGGCTTAAATGGCTTGTCAGCTTGTTTGGTTACTTCTAAGCGTAACTCTGACTCGGTATTTTTAACATCAGCATGAATATCCCAGAACTCTTCTGGGATAAAAGCTTTAATTTCGCGCTCACGTTCAACCAATAAACGCACAGCTACCGATTGAACTCGACCTGCAGAAAGTCCACGCGCTACCTTTGCCCACAGTAATGGCGATACCATAAAACCAACAACACGGTCTAAAAAGCGTCGTGTTTGTTGAGCAAACACCATATCGGTATTTAGCTCACCGGGTGTTTCGAATGCTTGCTGTATAGCATTTTTAGTAATTTCGTTGAAAACTACACGCTTATACTTTTCAGGCTCTCCACCAATGATTTCTTGAAGGTGCCAAGCTATTGCTTCCCCTTCTCTATCCAAATCCGTTGCGAGATATATTTGGTCTGCATTTTCTGCCAATTTTTGCAATTCTTGAACAACTTTTTCTTTACCTGGCAGTATTTCGTAATGCGGATCCCAGCCTTGATTAGGGTCGATACCCATTCTCGCGACTAAATTGGTATAATCTCGTTGCTTTTTATACGCTGCTTTTTCTTCAGGTTCCATTTTACGAACTTCTGCAGGCGTTTTAGTTGCCGGCACTTTGTTTTTGCTCGAACCTGAAGTAGGTAAATCTCGTACATGTCCAATACTGGACTTTACGATGAAGTCATTACCTAAATATTTATTAATTGTTTTAGCCTTAGCAGGTGACTCTACAATTACTAGCGATTTGCCCATAGTTGCCTATTTCTAACCAAATATTAAAAATGTGTTTTGCCGACATAAGCGGCGCGAATATTTATAGGTATATCTACAAACACTAGTTGTTACAAGCTTTTAATTCAAACTTTTCAGTATTTACTGAATAAACGAACAATTTTTGTTGCTAATTTAGCCAAACAAGTGTTTTTAGAATAATTGATGTGGAATATATAGAACAGAAACAAAAATGCCAACCTAAAGGTTGGCATTTTTTAAAATATTACAACAAAAAACCTTAACCATCATCTCTAATAGTTATTGTTGCAGAAGTCTGAACCCCTTTAGGCGTTTCGAATATAACGCTTAACAAACCTGTATTTGCATCGTTTGGATCTGTCTCACGACTAATCGTTAACTCCTCATAAAGAGCACGAGTAGAACTAGTTTCAAGCATAGTATAGTCACTACGCCCATCAAATTTACCATTAGCCGTCGACATAGATAACGTTGTCCCCGATGGAATTGGATTGTTATATCTATCAGAGTAATAAATACCGAATGTTAAGCTATCTAAAGCATTAGACCCAACACCTGAACTTATATCGATTAAGTTAACGTCACAAAAATCATCTGTATCAGAAGGCTCTAATCCTAAAATTAATGTTTCAGTACTGACTCCATCTTCATCTGTAGCAACGCTTATAACATCGTTACAGCTTTCTATATTTAGAGTAGAAGTATTAGGGAATTTATTAGTAAGTTCCTGTTTAGTAACCACAAAACGACTATAGACCGTACTGCCTGAGAGTATGATTTGAAATGACTCTCTAATATCAATCAAGTCTTTTGTACATAAACTTGCAAATGTTGCATTTGCTGGAGGATTAGTTGCCGCTTCTGTACACAATAGGCCATTGTACTTGCCATCAGCTAAAGTATGCATACCATTCAAGTCAATATCAAAGTTCTCTTCAAAGTGACCACCATTCGTATTTGTAGGACTACAAGGGTCAGTCAAACTGCCTTCTTGGCAAAAGCTAGCGTCTTTAGTAACGGTTGCTGTAACTGGATCATAAATACCCGCTAAACCATCATAAAACCCATTTTCATTATGATCTACAAACGCTTCAGGTAAGTCATAGCCACTGTAGTATTCATTGGTGTCAAAGCGCCCATTGCCATTTATATCAATAAATGACTCTTGGCCTTTGGCAGTAGCAAGCACCGTTACACGACCTCCTAAAGGTACACCGTTAACAACATCGTCTGCTGCGCTAAGAATCCCATTAATACAAGGTGCTGCGGTGTTGAAATACAAGTCACAATTTATTAGGTTTGTTTTAGGGTTTATGGAATCAATTTGGTTACCCCACTTAGCTTCAGTAAATGGTTTAGGATTTTGATTACGCCATTGTGCATTACATGCACCATCAACAGTATTACATTCAAGCTGTGCATTAAATGCCGTACCATCTAAAGTACCAACAGTACCACCCTCAGTAGTCAAATAAACAGCTGTTCCATCTGGCACAGGATTATTAAAGTGATCAGCTAAGTAAACTGAAATCTCATTAATATCACCAATATAGTCAAGTGCTTCAATATTAATCGTCTCTGCACCTGCAGTAAAACTGTTACCGTCAGGAAGACCTGAGCTAATCGATACTAAATCAGAAACCGTAATGACTTGCTCATCAAGTGATACTAAAGAAAGTTCCCCTACAGGACACGATACATTGTCACTTCTATCTGCTGCATCTTTTTGACACTCTAAATAAACATCTTGCCAACAAGTAACATCATCATTTTGATTTTCAGGAATTTGACTTTCAGGAATGTAACAAGCTTGTACTCGAACAGCCATTGGAACAAAGCCTGCATTTACTTGTACACGCGCTAAACCTTCAGCATCTGTAAACACACTCGAGTGCGATAAGCTTATTCCGCCATTAGTCGAACTTAAACGAAAATCCATTCTGCTACTAACAACAGATTTACCAATTTTATCTTTTAATTTAAAGGTAATTTCAGACGTTTCAGAGCGGGTTTGACCGCCAGTCCCTTTAAGTGCAATAACATTTTGTGTTGCATCTATAAATTCTATTGATTCAACTTCGGCAATTGATACCGGAATATTTATAGATTTAATAACCGGTGTACCACCCGTTAATACTGTTGCAGTAACAGTATCGCCCAATGATGCACTACAACCATCTGTACGGTATGTTGCAGTCGCTATACCGCTTATGCTTTTTGCTGTGGCATCCATTACAGATAAACCAGCTTGTGTACAATTAGAAGTAAATTCAACGTCTAAAGCTGATACAACAAGCTCAGAGTTACTGTCTAGTATTTCAACTGTAATTACAGTAGTTGCGCCTGCAGCTAAAGGCTGATACTCACCGGCGATTGGATTCCCATTAGCATCTAATACATTGAATAAACCATTGCTGATGTTAACTTGTAACTCTGCTGTAGAAATTTCAAATGCTTTTTGGCTAGATGTTAGCTTAGATGTTGCTGTAATTTCGCCAGCACCGCTGTTAGCACCAGGTTGAAGTTTAAGTATTGCAAAACCAAAGTTATCTGTTAAAGCTTTACCAGATACAGGTAATAAACTGCCTAAGTCTGTAGAAATTTCACTAATAATACCAACGAAACCATCACCAGAGCTCGTGTCTGTCACTTTAACTAGCACATCAATTAATTCGTCTGAAGAGAATTGATTAACAACAGTACAACCAGAAGCAGAGTAAGTTTGCTCAAGTGATACAAGGTTTCTGTCATTATCCCAACCATCAGCACAACCTTGGAGCAATTTAATATCTACATCCACGACAGCTTCTTCAGTTGAGGCGTCGTCACCGTTTGATATAAAACCTAGAGTTTTTATAACAGTTGAATCATCACCAATATAAGTAGCAGTGATTTCTCCTGCACCTTTAAAATCACCGCTGCTTAAACTAACAACAGCCTGCCCTGTTTCATTTGTAAGCGCAGTACCTAATTCAGGCGTTATTTTACCTGTAAATTCAGTTGTAAAAGTAACTAACTGTGACGTTAAAGGTTCACCATCGCTTGTTAGAGTTGCAGTCACAACCCCTTTATTATCTTTACTTACAGGATTCGAATCGGTAAATACCAATCCAAATTGATCAACGAGTGTAAGCTCTAAAGTAATAGAAGTACTAACATCTGTATCCGTACCTGTATCGCCGCCAATGGTGCCATCTTTTTCAATTGACCCCCCGCCGCCACAAGCTGTGAGTAAAAAACTAAGTAATGAAATACTGAGCAGTCGCGTTAAAGGCATTAACCTCTCCCTAGTGTTGTTATTATTAACCAAACGTTATTTACCTAATATTAACCTATAACTTAGTCTAAAATCTCAGTTTTTTGTTACTTTTTTCTATAAAATAATTTTAAATAAATGCTAACTTTTTCTGTATAAATATTTCCAGACTGGTAGTCTATGGAAAAATTATAAAAGCAGATTAAGGTATATGTCTAAAATTAGTTCAATGGGTTTAACTACTCGCATCATGATAGGTATGGTGCTAGGTATTTTAGTAGGCTCTATATTTCAGGCTATTTTAGCTGGTGAAGACGATTATCTAATTCCACTTGGGTTATTCTCTTTGCCAATTAAAGCCTTTTTTGTAGATGGTATTTTCCATGTAGGTGGTGAAATATTTATCAATAGTTTAAAAATGTTAGTTGTGCCGCTTGTTTTTGTTTCACTTGTTTGCGGTACATGTAGTCTTAGCGACCCAAAAAAACTAGGTCGTTTAGGTGGTAAATCTATTGGTTTGTATTTAATAACAACAGCAATTGCGATTACCGTTGCAATAAGTTTAGCGTTATTGTTTAGCCCTGGTGACGGTGTGCCATTACCTACAAACAATGTTTATGACGAAAAAGTAGCCCCTTCTCTCGCAAGTGTCATTATTGCTATGTTTCCGACTAACCCATTTGAAGCTATGGCTAAAGGAAATATGTTACAAGTAATTGTTTTTGCACTTTTATTTGGTGTAGCTATGGCGCTTAGTGGTAAAGCGGGTAATCGCATAGCTGCAGTTTTTGAAGACTTGAATACTGTAATCTTAAAGTTAGTTACTCTATTAATGAATATTGCACCGTACGGTGTGTTTTTCTTAATGGCTAAGTTATTCACTACAATTGAGATTGAATTGATTGTGAAGCTTATCCAGTATTTTTTAGTCGTTGTTGCTGCGTTATTTATCCATGCGTTTGTTAACTACAGTATTTTATTAAAAATATTTACAGGTCTAAGCCCTGTAAAGTTTTTAACTAAGATGAAGCATGCCTGTTTATTTGGTTTTAGCACATCAAGCTCCAGCGCCACTATGCCTATTACACTCGAAACAGCGACTAAAAAATTAGGTGCGAGTAATTCTGTAGCATCATTCACCATCCCTTTGGGAGCAACTATTAATATGGATGGCACCGCTATTATGCAAGGTGTTGCTACCGTATTTATTGCCCAAGTGTATGGAATTGATCTTAGTGTGACTGACTATCTGACGGTAATTTTAACAGCAACACTAGCCTCAGTAGGTACCGCAGGAGTACCGGGAGTTGGTTTAATTATGCTCGCAATGGTACTTAATCAGGTTGGTTTACCGGTTGAAGGTATCTCTATAATAATAGGTGTAGATAGACTACTTGATATGACCCGTACAGCAGTCAATATTACTGGTGATTGTATGGTTACATGTGTTGTAGCGAAGTCTGAAGGGGAATTAGATGAAACTGTATTTAACGACCCTAACGCAGCTAAAGATTTAGAAGACTACCACAAGTCACTCGACTAACTACCTTCTCTTTTTAGTTACAAAAAAACCTTGATGGTTAGCATCAAGGTTTTTTTATGTCAAAAATTAAGGGTTAAGGATTAAGCGCTTTAAACTTAGAAAGTAAACTAATACCTACTTTATTTACTCCACTGCTTAAACCAAGTGCTAATTTATCACTTAGTCCCTTTTTAACTTTGTATTTGATTTTATAAATTTGACGCTCATGTTGCTGCTCTAATAAAGCATCATCACTCGTTTTAATAATATCAACTAAACCTTTTTCAATCGCTTGAGTTGCAAACCAATGCTCACCAGTTGCTACTAAATCAATATCTAAACTAGGACGTTGACTGCTCACAAATGTTTTAAATAAGTCATGCGTTTGCTCAATTTCTTCACGAAACTTTTCGCGTGCTTTATCTGTGTTCTCACCAAATAAAGTAAGAGTTCGTTTAAACTCACCCGCAGTTATTTGTTCAAATTCCACATCGTTTTTCTTTAATATTTTATTAAAGTTAGGTATTTGAGCAATAACACCAATAGAGCCTACAATAGCAAAAGGTGCGGCTAGTATTTCATCAGCAACACACGCCATCATATAACCGCCACTTGCAGCCACTTTATCTATTGATACACTCAAAGGTATGCCAGCATTTTTAATACGCTGTAATTGAGAAGCTGCAAGACCATATCCATGCACTACACCACCGCCACTTTCTAAGCGAATGAGTACTTTATCTTTACTAGGATCTGCTATTGAAATGATAGCCGTAATTTCTTCTCTCAAGCTCTCTACTTCATGAGCATCCATACTGCCAATAAAATCAATTACATATAATCGAGATTTAGGTTCATCTTTTTCAGTTTTTTTACTTTGTGCTTTTAACTGTTTTTGATGTTCTTTGAGCTCTTTTTTACCCAAGGTACTTAGTAAAAAACTTTCTTTAATATCTTTTAATTGCTTAGATATATCGTCTATCTGTATCTCACCTTTTTTAGCTTTTGGTTTAACAGCAGCGCCTACTACTAAAATTAAAATAGTCGCTATAGCAATGACAAAAGTAAGCGTTTTAGCTAAGAACAAACCGTATTCGTATAAAAATCCCAACTGTTTTCTCCATTTATAAATTTCAGCTAATTTAGCATGCTTTATAACGCCAATCTATCTTGAAAGACACACACAGAGCACTTTCTTACTTTTAAGCGAGGCAAAAAAATTATACAAAAAATAGAGTTGAAATGAGTAAAGGATAATTTAAAAATGAATGTAAACCTATAACTTGAGGGTTGTTTTGTCTTTCGAGGTTCAATTTGTAGCAATATGTTGGGTTTTTAAATAGGTCCTGTTTATGTGGGTAGTGACTAGCGATGGGTAGTCAATAAAGATATATAAATACCCCTCTAACAACTTAAGTTTTAATTAATTTTGATTGGGTTAATTTAGACTTGGATTTGATAATAAAAAGCCACTTTACAGTTAACACCATTCAGTTAAGCATGCTTTGACTTAATGGTGTACCGAGTTTTTGAAATCCGAACGGTCCTACTTTTGGGCCGTTTTCTTTTTTCTGGAAGAATATAACGTTTCACTCGTTCTCGCATTGCCCTTAATTTCTTTGGAATTGAACCTG
>NZ_JADYXF010000146.1:0-519 GCF_015864385.1 Pseudoalteromonas sp. SWXJZ94C | reverse complement strand
AAATTCCTAGAAGTAGTATTGTTCTTGAACTTTTTTTTGTTTTCAAGTTTCCTACATGATGCCTATGATGAAGTTGTGTTGTAGTGCTGAGTTGTGGCTGGATTTTTGAATAAAAATAATTCTTAAGCTCTCTTGAATTGTGTTATTCAAGATAATTGAGCATAAGCAAACACAAATTGTAACTATCCAAGCCTTAAGCAACATAAAAACTACTCTTGATTTCTAGATTGAAATCGATGGTGCTGGCAGCTTGAACATACGAACTTGTATAAATTACTGGGAATTGGTCACTAAGTTTTTTTAGCATAAATTTTTACTGAATTTTCTAGACATCTGGACCAAAATTATAAAAAAAGAACCAAGCGATTTGGATTAAAGGAAAAAATAAGAAAAATCACACAAGTTGGCAGAAAAATCAGTGTCCAGGAAAAAAAAGAAAAGTGAAAGGGAAGTGTGCTTGTTGTTTTGGCTCAAAATTTGTTCTATAATTGGTGCCTATTTTATACCAATCCTAGTTCT
>NZ_JADYXF010000145.1:0-762 GCF_015864385.1 Pseudoalteromonas sp. SWXJZ94C | reverse complement strand
GGTATGCTAATAACGCAAATGAAAATGAAATCAGGCAGAGAAGATAATGGTGATGCCCTTTTTTATTTTAAAAATGGTGATGGTACCAGAACACTTATTGTCGAACAGATGTCTACTAGAATTTACGATACGCCAGAAAACCGAGAATATAATAAAGCTGTTATATTTGGTGGTTCTGTAGGTGAAATAGAACCGATAAGAAGATGTAGCGCTGGATATATTCACTTTACAGTTGGCACTAAAGCACAGTTTCTCGATAACATAAACATATTTGATATTTACGATGCTAAAGGTATAAAAAACATTGATAAATCTATTTTTGATGGAATGTGCCCAGATAGAATAATGCCCAACCCAAGCGTTTATTTAATACCTGAAGAATATAAAGGAACCTTTTATATTATTTATAATGTACCAAAAGGTCAGCCCGCTAAATATGAAAATGGCTCCGCTATTTTTGAGATACCACAATCTGGTGTTTTGTTAACCCAAGCAAGTGGTAGCCCTGTATGGGATGAAAACCCTCCTAACTGGCATTACTATTACGTTGATAATAATGGGTCCAAAACACCAATTACAGGTACGTGGTCATCAGGTAATAGTGATAAACCTAAAAATATAAATGATACAAAAATAGTAAAATTTCATACTACTGTAGGAATGTTCGAACCAGTCAAAGGCTGCGATGTTAATCTGCAAAGATTTGCTGTTGGAACGACTGCAGAAATTAATAGTGATAAATACTATTTCGGAATTTATGAT
>NZ_JADYXF010000144.1:0-772 GCF_015864385.1 Pseudoalteromonas sp. SWXJZ94C | reverse complement strand
GTGTTGCTTACGCCAATTAATCAGTAGCTCAGCGCTGAGATAACATCGGTCAAAAATAGTTAGACTGTTATTACTTACATGACTAAATAACTGCTTTGCGTAGTTCACCTCACCTTGATAACTGGGCCCGAAGGCAACGTGGTGTATCAACCGGCTACGCAAGGAGCTTAAGGCGCATAGGCGTACAATAGGATATTCTGTATGACGGTTTTTACTGTGCTTAATATAGTGAAAGTGCTCAGCAAGAGCAGGTGTATCAGGTGCACGAAATTGCGTTCCATCGACAGAAAATAACCGGAGTCCATACCACGTATCATCAGCATCTTCTTCTTGTGTCCAATGGGCTGCACATAGGTGAAATAAGGCTTGGAGGGGGTCGCTACTGAGGCGCTGTCTCGCTTGAGGAATAGCACTTGGAGCAACCGTATCGCCCAGGGTATCAGTGAGTGTTAAATCTAACTTCTCAACAATGTCACTAATAGAGCGGTCGCGAAAAAGACCCATTGCAATGATAAGCCAGACGACAAGCTCAGCAGGTAACTTACGTTTGCGAATACTTGCTTTATCGGTCTGCTCGAGCACATTAGAAATCCACTCAAGAGGGATATGTTTCTGAAATGTAGATAAAGAGTCAGGAGTGGCGAATATATCCGTATCAAGTAACCAATGACTAAGCATAAAAATACCCTCATAATCAAAAGATGATAAGGGTATTGTGAAGCAACCAAAAGATCGGTCAACCGATCAAAAATACCTTAACTGATCGGTGTTA
>NZ_JADYXF010000143.1:0-786 GCF_015864385.1 Pseudoalteromonas sp. SWXJZ94C | reverse complement strand
ACTTGCGCTGGTGTTACCGCCTTAAAATCTGTGCTCTTCGGCCAATACTGGCGTAGTAATCCATTCGTGTTTTCATTCAATCCGCGCTCCCATGAGTGATAAGGGTGAGCAAAATAAACAGGAACACTTAAAGCCTCTGTGATTTGCTCGTGATAAGCGAACTCTTTTCCATTGTCAGCCGTGATGCTATGAAGCGCTGACCTATATGGCCTTAATAGTTCTATCGTCGCCGCAGTGACGGCCTCCGCTGTTTTGCCTGCCACCTGAGTTGATACAGTGAATAGGGTGACCCGCTCTACAATGGTAACAAGGGCGCCTCGATGACCTTTACCTATGACGGTATCTATTTCCCAATCTCCGATACGACCTTTCTCATCAACTATTTGTGGACGTTCTTCAATGCTAACGCGATTTTTTATTTGCCCTCGGTTTGTTTTACCATGACTGCGCTTGTGATATTTCTTACCGTGTCGGCGCAGATGTAGGTATAACTCACCACCTGCTTTTTTATCTTCCCAGATATACAGATAAATGCATTCATGGCTGACAGACCGTTCACTTTCTTTGCGCAACCATCCCGTTATTTGTTCAGGACTCCACTTCTCATTAAGCTTCTGGGTAATTAAAGCCATCATTTCAGGTGTCATCTTAAGCGGTTTTCTTACACTTCTTCGGCGAAACAAAGCCCGCTCATGAGCTTGTCTGTGTCTGTAACCTCGCTTACCTGTATTTCTAGAAAGCTCTCTTGAAATCGTAGATTGCGATAAATTAGTTAGCTCAGCAATA
>NZ_JADYXF010000142.1:0-794 GCF_015864385.1 Pseudoalteromonas sp. SWXJZ94C | reverse complement strand
AAAGTGGTTCATAAACTATTTGATATCATATTCTTAGCCGTCAGCGCTGTTGTGTCTGGATGCCAAGGCTGGGAAGATATTGAAGATTTTGGTCATGATAGATTAGATTGGCTCAGAAAATATGTCCCCCTAGAGCAAGGTATTCCTCGTCATGACACAATTGCCCGCGTACTAAGCCGTATTGATATGACGCAATTTCAAGATTCTTTTTCTTCTTGGATGAAAGCATGCACTAAGTTAACCCAGGGCGATGTCGTAGCTATTGACGGAAAACGGTTAAAAGGGTCTTTTAATCAATCAGATAGGCGCGATGCACTTTATATGGTCAGTGCGTTTGCATGCGAAAATGGTGTCGTTTTAGCGCAATGTCCTGTTGATAAAAAGTCGAATGAAATAACAGCGTTACCAACACTTCTTGAGTTACTTGAGATAAAAGGGTGCTTAGTCACAATTGACGCCATGGGGTGTCAAAAATCAATTGCAGAAAAAATAGTGAGCAAAGAAGCTAATTACCTTCTTGCAGTGAAGGCAAATCATAAAGGACTCCTGTCGCAAATAGAGGGGGCTTTATTACCGGAGATAACACGACAAGCGTCTGAAGGGATTTTGTTTAATGAAGCAGATTATCAAAAAAACAGAGAGGAGTTTAGGTGTTGTGCAGTGCGTCATGATGTAAGTGATTTATCAGAAACGATACACTGGGAAGGTGCAAAGACGGTGGGCGTTATTGTTTCCTACAGAAAGGAAAAAGGTAAAGTAAGCAATGAGTTATGTTATAGGTACTATATCAGTTC
>NZ_JADYXF010000141.1:0-850 GCF_015864385.1 Pseudoalteromonas sp. SWXJZ94C | reverse complement strand
ATGAGGTAAATAATAACCATGGCTCAGTGGCGCCTTTAGCATGTTTCAAGCTTACGCTGCAGCGAATCGTTTTTCCTCGAAGGTTTTTCTTCTTTCTTTGTTTAGGCTTTGATTTAAACAAGTAAAAGTGACCACTCAATGAATTGGCTTTAGCGAGTCGTGTTTCAAATAGATAAGCGGGTTTTACTGTCGCTTTAGAATAAAGTGTTTTTACTGGTGACCAGCATGTATCATTTTCTGGCTTTTGATATTGTGTTTGATGCCTCACTCTGCCTACAAAATCCCAACCAAATTTAAGCACTAACTTAAACCAAGGATTGCGAAATCCTGCATCTGTGACGATGATCGGCTTGCAATCTGGAGGCAATATTGATTTAAGTGTTTTAATGAAATCCTTGTGCACGCTTTGCTTCATGTATTCACATTCACGAAAACTTTGCTCATAGATTGTCATTGCTCGACCTTTAACTGGCACTGCTGCTCGTAATAAATGAAACTCGCCACAAGGTGTTAACCCAGACCAATCAATCGTCACACATGGGCGTCTAATTTGACCTATAACGCGGCGAGTAATTTCTTGGTAATAATGGTAGCGAGAATGCTGGACGCGAGGGTTGCCAAATAACCTATCTATTCGTTTAATATTGTGTTTAACCTTCGCGTTACTCTTTAGTTTTCGCCCCAAAGCAGCAATGGATAAGAACTTATGTTGGCAGAGTGTTTCTACAGCTTTCATTAATGTGCAGTGGTTACGCTTATCAATAATACCCGCTGTATTAGAAAAAGTTTTATGTAATAATTTACTCAAGTGCATAGTCGATTTACTTTGTAATTTCTTTGGTCGGAAAAA
>NZ_JADYXF010000140.1:0-856 GCF_015864385.1 Pseudoalteromonas sp. SWXJZ94C | reverse complement strand
CAACCGAAGTTACTGGAACCTAAATCCAGCGCGTCTACCAATTCCGCCACTCCCGCATCGTTTGTGTAATAAAACACAGGTAGTTATTTTAAACTCTTCATTGAGTGCAATTTAACTCTTGCAGAGCCATTTCAAAAAGAAGAAATGGTGGCTAAGACGGGATTTGAACCTGTGACCCCATCATTATGAGTGATGTGCTCTAACCAGCTGAGCTACTTAGCCATTGTTGGCTGGGATACCAGGATTTGAACCTGGGAATGCCAGGATCAAAACCTGGTGCCTTACCGCTTGGCGATATCCCAACAATAACAATTGATAGTTTTAATTCTTATCAAGAATTATGGTGCGGAAAGAGAGACTTGAACTCTCACATCCTAAGATACTGGAACCTAAATCCAGCGCGTCTACCAATTCCGCCACTCCCGCACACAAGGTAGTTATTTTAAACTCTTCATTGAGCAACAAAAAAATAATGGTGGCTAAGACGGGATTTGAACCTGTGACCCCATCATTATGAGTGATGTGCTCTAACCAGCTGAGCTACTTAGCCATCTTTTTTTGTTAGCACATCATCGCTGAGTGCGGGGCGTATTATGCTGATATGACCCAAATTCGTCAACACCTTTTTTGCAAAAAAACACTTAACATGGTTTGTTTGCCGGAAAATTAAGCTAACAGGCTAAATTTTAATAAAAATGCTGTTTTTTTAACTGCCTTTAAGGCGCCGAATCTTAATTAAGCCTGTACTTCTTTAATTAAGCGATATTACAAAGATAGACTAGGGCGTGTTGATCTTTGCGGTATAAAAAACAAACAGCATGAGGATGAGGTATAATTGAATTCGCTAAAAAACGTT
>NZ_JADYXF010000139.1:0-885 GCF_015864385.1 Pseudoalteromonas sp. SWXJZ94C | reverse complement strand
CTTGGTGACAATAGCGTTTTGGACCCACCTGACTCCATGCCGAACTCAGTAGTGAAACGAAACAGCGCCGATGATAGTGTAGCATTTGCTATGTGAAAGTAGGACATTACCAGGCTTCAAATTGTAGAAAGCCCGAATCTAACGATTCGGGCTTTTTTACGTCTGCAGAAAAGTGAAGTGTGGTTGAAAAACGTACAGCTCACACCCTACACTCCCATTAATATCCCTTATTTCATTCGATTTCAGCTCATGAACCACTTTCAATAAGCCCACTTAGCTCACCAGTCTCAGCAACAGCTCGATCAAGCAGCTTGAGAGAATGATAGTGCCGTATTTATACTGTGGCTCTCCACCGCTTTGGCATTAAAACATTCTACTGCGTATGCGTAGCGCACCGACTTCACATTGTAGAAAGCCCGAATCTAACGATTCGGGCTTTTTTACGTCTGCAGAAAAGTGAAATGTGGGGGGATAACGCACAAATCACACCTTACACTCTCATTAATATCCCTTATTTCATTCGATTACAGTTCATGAACCACTTTCAATAAGTCCACTTAGCTCACCAGTCTCAGCAATAGCGCGATAATAAGCAGCTTGAGAGAATGATAGTGCCGTATTTATACTGCAACTCTCCACTGCTGTGGGCACTATGGCATTCCGCACCGACTTCAAGTTTTAAAGTGCCCGCATTTAATAATTCGGGCTCTTTACGTCTGCAGAAAAGTGAGATATGGGTTAATAAGGTAATACCTCCTCATAGGTTGGATCTTAAGGAATAAAACTTGAAAACATGCTCTGAATTTGATCTGATAGTAATCGCCAAACCACTATCTATCCCAAAAGCAGAGCATGAATAAATATAATACTGAGTTAAACAAAATA